>SLKW01000254.1 GCA_007134405.1 Paracoccaceae bacterium | reverse complement strand
GTCAGGTGATCGCGTCGGCGGGGCGGCAGGTACTTGTTGACGGGCTTCGTGCCCTGCTCAGGCATAAGGTCGATCCCGCCGCGATCCGCGACCAGCCGGCTGACGGCGCTGTCGGAATCGGCGAGGTCGCCGAAATGCCGCGCGCCCGCCGGGCAGGTACGCACACAGGCGGGCTCGCGGTCCTCGGGCGCGAGGTTCTCGTTGTAGATGCGGTCGACGCAGAGGGTGCATTTCTTCATCACGCCCGCCACCGCGTCCATCTCGCGCGCGCCGTAGGGACAGGCCCAGGCGCAGAGGCCGCAGCCGATGCAGTCGACCTCGTTGACCAGAACGATCCCGTCCTCGGCGCGCTTGTAGCTGGCGCCGGTGGGGCAGACGGTGACGCAGGGCGCGTCCTCGCAGTGCAGGCAGGATTTCGGGAAGTGGACGACGACGGGGGCGCCCTCGACCGGCGTGACTTCGTAGCTGTGGATACGGTTCAGGAAGGTGCCCTCGGGCTGTTTGCCGTAGGGGTCGGTGTCGGACAGGGGCGCGCCGTAATTCTCGGTGTTCCAGCCCTTGCAGGCGACGACGCAGGCATGGCAGCCGACGCAGGTGTCCAGGTCGATGACGAGGCCGAGCTTTCGCTCGGTCCGGTCGGGCAGACTGGTCATGCGCCGCACCCTCGCATCGGCCGGGTTTGCGTTTTTGGGGCAAGATGAAGTGGCATGGTCAGCCTCCGCTTTGGCGGGCAATGTGCGCAGGGCCGCGAGGCACGGGCGAGGTCTGCGAGGCCGGGCGGGGCGCCACGGGGCCGCCGTCGGGCGCGCGTTCGATCTTCACGCGCAGGTCGTACCAGGCGGCCTGACCGGTGACCGGGTCGGAATTGGACCAGCGCAGCCCGTCGCCGCTGGGCGGTAGAAGCTCGTGAATGAGGTGGTTGAGGAGGAAGGCATTCTCCGCCTCGGGCGCGCGGGGGTCGAGGGCCCAGGCGCCGGGGCGCTTGCCGATGGCGTTCCAGGTCCAGACGGTGTGGTCGTTAAGCGCGTCCATGCGTGCGACCGGAACCTTGATGCGGCCATGTGGCGAGGTGAGCCAGGCCCAGTCGCCCTCCCGAAAGCCGTGATCGAGCCAGACGGACTTGGGGACATAAAGCGGGTTCATCCCGTGGATCTGGCGCAACCAGGCGTTCTGCGAATGCCAGGAGTGGTACATCGCCGCCGGGCGCTGGGTGATCGCGTGGAGCGGGTATTCGGTGGCATCGGTCGCGGCGTCCTCGAACGGGGGATACCAGAGGGGCAGCGGGTCGAGTGTCTCGCGGATGCGGGCGCGGAGGTGGTCGGGCGGCTGGCGGCCTCCATGGCCTTCGGCGGCGAGCTGGAAGCGGCGGAGGGGCTCGACGTAGAGGTTGAAGAGGTAGGGCGCGGGTTTGTCCATCAGGCCCCGCTCCACCGCCCAGTCCTGATAGGCGGCGTTCCAGGGTTTGAAGAATTGCGCCTCCTCGGGGATATGGTCGAGGAAAAAGCCGCCTGCTTCGATATAGCGGTCGAGCTGGCCGGGATTGGGGGCACCGCGACCCGAGGCTGTCCCATCGCCGCGCCAGCCGGCGAGAGGGCCCACGCCGGGGCGGCGTTCGTGGTTGACGATGTAATCGGCATAGTCGCGGTACTTCGCCTGGCCCGCGTCGTCGATCATTCCGGGAAGGCCGAGGCGGGCACCGAGGTCGAGCAGAACCGACTGGAAGGGGCGGACATCCCGAGCGGGCTGGACCACGGGCCAACGGATCGCGTCGGCGAGCGCGTCGGCCTCGCAGATCGGGCGGTCAAGGAGGCTGATGCAGTCGTGGCGTTCCAGATAGGTCGTGTCGGGCAGGACGAGATCGGCGAAGGCGACCATCTCGGAGGAATAGGCATCGGAGACGATCAGGCGGGGAATGACGTAGTCGCCTTCCGCGTTCTGTTCGGTGAGCATGCGCATCACGGCCGAGGTGTTCATCGACGAGTTCCATGCCATGTTGGCCATGTAGAGAAAGAGCGTGTCGATGGGATACGGGTCGCCGGCATGCGCGTTCGAGATGACCATGTGCATCATCCCGTGCGCCGAAAGCGGGTTTTCCCAGGTGAAGGCCTTGTCGATGCGGATGGGCGCGCCTGTGTCGGTCACCAGCAGGTCTTCGGGGCCAAGCGGGTAGCCAAGGTGCGGGCCATCCAGTGGCTCGCCGGGCTGGGTGCGGCCGTGCGGGCGGGGGTGGCCCTCGGGCGGTTTTGGGTAGGGGGGTTTGAAGCGGAAGCCTCCGGGGGTTTCGACCGAGCCGAGCAGGATCTGCAGGACGTGGAGGGCGCGGCAGGTCTGAAAGCCGTTCGAATGCGCCGAGATGCCGCGCATGGCGTGGAAGGTGACGGGGCGGCCGATCATCGTGTCGTGCCGCTGGCCGCGGAAGTCGGTCCAGGAACGGTCGAGGATGATCTCTTCCTCGAAGGCGACGCGGGCGAGTTCGGCGGCGATGGCGCGGATGCGGTCGGCCGGGATGCCGCAGCGCTGCGCCACGTTCTCTGGCGCGTAGTCGGGCGACAGGTAGCGCGCGGCCATGTGGCGCAGGACGGTCTGGTGCCCCTGCCATTCGGCGCCGGGGTCGGGGCGGACGCCGGGGGCGTTCCAGGGGGCAGGCTTGTTCGTACGGCGGTCGAGGACCAGGGGCATGCCGGTGCCGTCGCGCAGGAAGAGGCCCTTTTCCGGGCCGTCCTCGGCGTTCACCAGGAAGGGCGCGTTGGTGTAGCGGATCAGGTAGTCGAGATCGATCTTGCCCGCGCGCATCAGTTCGTGGATCAGCGCGAGGATCAGCAGCCCGTCTGTGCCCGGCGTGATCGCCAGCCAATCGTCGGCGATGGCGTTGTAGCCGGTGCGCACGGGATTGACCGCGATCACCCGCGCGCCGCGGCCCTTCAGCTTGCCCAGCCCCATCTTGATCGGGTTCGAATCGTGGTCCTCGGCCACGCCGAAGATCATGAAAAGCTTCGTGCGCTCCCAGTCGGGCTGGCCGAATTCCCAGAAGGATCCGCCCATCGTGTAGATGCCCGCGGCGGCCATGTTGACCGAACAGAAGCCGCCATGCGCGGCCCAGTTGGGGGTCCCGAAGGCCTGCGCCCACCAGCCGGTGAAACTTTGCGACTGGTCGCGTCCAGTGAAAAAGGCGAGCTTCTCGGGAGCGGTCTCGCGCAGGGGCTTGAGCCAGTCGACGGCCGTCTGCAACGCCTCTTCCCACGAAATTGCGCGAAACTCGCCGGCCCCCCGCGGCCCCACCCGCTTGAGCGGCGCACGAAGCCGCGCCGGCGAGAGGTGCTGCATGATCCCGGCCGAGCCCTTTGCGCAGAGGACACCACGATTGACCGGGTGGTCGCGATTGCCCTCGATATAGGCGACCTCGCCGCCCTTCATGTGCACGTCGACCCCGCAACGGCAGGCGCACATGTAGCAGGTTGTCCGGCGCACCTCGTCCGAGACATGCGGGGACAGGTCGAGCGCGGGCTGTCGAGGCATCCTTCCTCCTTGGCCGCGCTCCCGCTGGGTTTGTGCGCGGGACACGGCGGATCGGACCGAATGCACCATGTCTTTGCAGGATTGTCCACGGGCGAATAGGGCCAGTTCAGAAGGCAGGATAAGGCCAGAGCGTTGCGCCCAGGCGCGACCGGCGCACGCCCGTGGGAGGCGCTCTTGCAGGGGGGGACACAGCGGGCTAAGTCTGGCGCAAGACTTGTCGCCCAGACGGCAAGCGAGACCCGAGATACGAGGCCCGAGCATGCGCGATCCCGTCGAAACCTACATGAACCTCGTTCCCATGGTGGTCGAACAGACCAGCCGCGGCGAGCGCGCCTATGACATCTTCTCGCGCCTCCTGAAGGAGCGGATCGTCTTCGTGAACGGTCCCGTTCATGACGGTATGTCCAGCCTCATCGTCGCGCAGCTTCTGCATCTCGAGGCGGAGAACCCGTCGAAAGAGATCAGCATGTACATCAACTCGCCCGGCGGGGTGGTGACGGCAGGCATGTCGATCTACGACACCATGCAGTACATCAAGCCCGCGATCTCGACGCTCGTGTGCGGAATGGCGGCCTCGATGGGATCTGTGATCTCACTTGGTGGCGAAAAGGGGATGCGCTTTGCCCTGCCTCACTCGGAATTCCTGGTCCACCAGCCCTCGGGCGGCGCACGCGGCACGGCCTCGGACATCCTGATCAGCGCGCGCTCGATCGAGGCAACGCGCGAACGGATTTACCGGCTCTACATGAAACATACCGGGCACGATTACGACACGATCCAGCGGGCGCTGGATCGCGACACCTGGATGACGCCCGAGGATGCCAAGGCATGGGGCCATATCGACGAGATCGTGGAAAGCCGCGGCAAGCCGGAGACGGACAAGGCATGATGCGACAGCATTCATGCAGTTTTGCGTTGTCGCCACGCGCACTCTGGCCTAACCTTGTGCGGAGACACGCAGGAATGCCCGCACTCCCGAAGACCACGAGGTGTCCGAATGGCTAATTCGTCCGGCAGCGACAGCAAGAACACGCTCTACTGTTCTTTCTGTGGCAAGAGCCAGCACGAGGTGCGCAAGCT
>SLKW01000163.1 GCA_007134405.1 Paracoccaceae bacterium | reverse complement strand
TCGCCGCGGCCGACCGGCACAATCTCTACCGCTACAACGGCTGGACGGTGGACCTGGTCGTGCGCGAGGACGCCTCGATGGCCTGCGTCGCCGGCACCCATAACGAGAAGGACGAGGTGCTCGCCATCCGCGTCGCGCCAACATCGGGCATCTCGGTCCACCTCGTCTTCCGCAACCCGCGCTCGGGCGTCATGCCGCTGAACCTCGCCATCCACGGCGTCAAGGACTGGACGTTCAACGATTTCGACAGCTTCTTCTACGGCGGCTCCTTCACCTTCTGGAACGAGACGGCGGCACAGAACTTCCTGCAGGACCTGGCGCGCGGGCGCGCGCTGTCGGTCTCCTCGCCCTCGTCGCAGCGGATCTCCACGCGCTTCCTGATCGAGGGGGCCGCCCCGGCGCTCGATGCGCTGGCCGAATGCACCGCGCTCATCCGCGGCCCCGGCGTCTGACCCGCGCGCGGGCCGCGCAGCCGGCCCCCTGACACGCCGCTGAAACCGGCCCAAGGCGCGCCCTCCCGCGCGCCCCGGTCGCCGCGACCCCAATGCCGGCCGTTGCGCGACCGACCGCGACAGCGCGCGCTTCTGCCATACGCCTGCCATACGCCTGCCAGCGGCCGAATTTGGCCCTTGGACGCCGGCCCGAAACTCCAGTACAACCCGCGCAGACCGATCCTGACGCAAGGGCGTATCAAGCGCATGGCCAGCCTCAACGACATCCGCTCGACCTTCCTCGACTACTTCCGCCGCAATGGCCACGAGGTCGTCGACAGCTCCCCTCTCGTGCCCCGCAACGACCCGACGCTGATGTTCACGAACTCGGGCATGGTGCAGTTCAAGAACGTCTTCACCGGCCTCGAACACCGCGACTACGTGCGCGCCACGACCAGCCAGAAATGCGTGCGCGCCGGCGGCAAGCACAACGACCTCGACAATGTCGGCTATACCGCGCGCCACCATACCTTCTTTGAAATGCTTGGGAATTTCAGCTTCGGCGACTATTTCAAGGACGCCGCGATCCCCTATGCCTGGGAGCTTCTGACGAAGGATTTCGGCATCGACAAGGACCGCCTCCTGGTCACCGTCTACCACACCGACGACGAGGCCGCCGAGATCTGGAAGAAGGCCGCTGGCCTGCCCGACGAGCGTATCATCCGCATCGCCACCGACGACAATTTCTGGCGCATGGGCCCCACCGGCCCCTGCGGCCCCTGCACCGAGATCTTCTACGACCACGGCCCCTCGATCTGGGGCGGCCCGCCGGGCAGCGCCGACGAAGACGGCGACCGTTTCATCGAGATCTGGAACCTCGTCTTCATGCAGAACGAACAGCACGAAGACGGCACGCTCACCGAACTCCCCAACCAGTCGATCGACACCGGCATGGGCCTCGAACGCATCGGCGCGCTCCTGCAGGGCAAGCACGACAACTACGATACCGATCTCATGCGCAGCCTCATCGAGGCCTCGGCGCACGCCACCTCGACCGACCCCGACGGGCGCGGCAAGATCCACCACCGCGTGATCGCCGACCACCTGCGCTCGACCGCGTTCCTGATCGCCGACGGGGTCATGCCGTCGAACGAGGGGCGCGGCTATGTGCTGCGCCGGATCATGCGCCGGGCGATGCGGCACGCGCATATGCTGGGCACTCAGGACCCCGTCATGCACCGACTGGTCCCGGCGCTGGTCCGCGCGATGGGCGGGCATTACACCGAACTCCAGCGCGCCCAGGCCCTGATCGCCGAGACGCTGAAGCTGGAGGAGACGCGCTTCCGCCAGACGCTGGACCGCGGTCTGAAACTGCTCGACGGCGAACTGGAGAAACTGCCCGAGGGCGCCCCCCTGCCCGGCGCGGCCGCCTTCCGGCTCTACGACACCTACGGATTCCCGCTCGACCTGACGCAGGATGCGCTGCGCGAAAAAGGTCGGGCGGTCGACACCGCAGGCTTCGACGCCGCCATGGCCGAGCAGAAGGCCAAGGCCCGCGCCGCCTGGGCAGGCTCGGGAGAGGCGGCGGATGCGACAATCTGGTATGAACTCGCCGACCAGCATGGCGTGACCGAATTCCTGGGCTACGACACCGAGACTGCCGAGGGCCAGGTACTGGCGCTGGTCACGGACGGCGCGCTGACCGAGGCGGCGGGCAATGAGGTCCAGGTCGTGGTCAACCAGACGCCCTTCTACGCGGAATCCGGCGGCCAGGTGGGCGACGCGGGCTTCATCCGCTTCGAGGGCGGCGCGGCCGAGGTGCGCGATACAAGGAAGATGGCGGGCCTCTTCGTCCATCTTGCGACCGTCACCGAGGGCACGCTGCGCCGGGGCATGCCGGTCAAGCTGGAGGTCGCGCATGCCCGGCGCCGCGCGATCCGCGCCAACCACTCGGCCACGCATCTTCTGCACGAGGCGCTCCGCCAGCATCTGGGCGAACATGTCGCGCAGCGCGGCTCGCTCAACGCCGAGGACCGGCTGCGGTTCGATTTCAGCCATAGCGCGGCGCTGAGTCCGGCCGAGCTTGCCGAGGTCGAGACCGAGGTCAACGCCTATATCCGCCAGAACGGCGCCGTCGAGACCCGGATCATGACGCCCGACGAGGCCCGCGCCCTCGGCGCGCAGGCCCTATTCGGCGAGAAGTACGGCGACGAGGTGCGCGTGGTCTCGATGGGCACCCTGCCCGCCTCGGGCAAGGGGGCCGACGGGGCCACCTATTCGATCGAGCTCTGCGGCGGCACGCATGTCACCCGCACGGGCGAAATCGGGGCCTTCGTGCTGCTGGGCGACAGCGCCTCGTCGGCAGGTGTCCGGCGGATCGAGGCGCTGACCGGCGAGCAGGCGTTGAAACACCTGCGCGCCCAGGAAGCCCGCCTGGCCGAGGTCGCCACACTTCTGAAAACACCCCTTTCGGACGTGGTCGAGCGTGTCCGCGCACTGACCGAAGAGCGCCGCGCGCTGGCCAACGAAGTCGCGCAGCTCAAGCGCGAGTTGGCCATGGGCGGAAGCCGCGAGCCGGTCGAGACACGGGAAATCGGCGGGGTCAAGTTCGTCGCGCAGGTCGTCAATGGTGTCACCGGCAAGGACCTTCCGGCGCTGATCGACGAAGCCAAGGCGCGGCTCGGCTCGGGCGCGGTGCTGCTGATCGCGGATACCGGGGCGAAGCCCGCGGTCGCGGCGGGCGTGACAGGCGATCTGACCGGGCGGCTTTCGGCGGTGGACATCCTGCGCGCGGCGGTCGCCGAACTTGGCGGCAAGGGCGGCGGCGGCCGGCCGGACCTGGCGCAGGGCGGCGGCGCCGACATCGGCGGCGCCGAAGCGGCAATCAAGGCCGCCGAAACCGTGATACAAGGAGCTTGAGCATGCCCAAAGCCTACTGGATCGCCCATGTCGAGGTGACCGACCCCGAGGCCTATGGCCGCTACGCCGCGCTCGCAACGGATGCGATCGCAAAGCATGGCGGCGAATTCGTGGCCCGGGCCACGCGCTACGTCACGCTCGAAGGCCCCGACCGCAAGCGCCATGTCGTGGCACGCTTTCCCTCGCTCGAGGCGGCGGTGGATTGCTACAATTCGCCCGATTACCAGGCGGCGCTCGAACACGCCCGCGGCGCTGCCGAGCGCGATCTGGTGGTGGTCGAGGAAAACAGCTGAAACGAAAACGGCCGACCCCGCAGGGTCGGCCGTTCGGGTGTTTCGGCAATCAGTCCCGGAAAACAGGCCTCAGCCCTCGAATTCCTGCATGATGCGCGCGGACAGTTCGGGATCGTTCTGCGCGGCCTGCAGGATCGCGACGTATTCGTCCAGCGTCATGTTCGGCGTGTTCTCGATCGCTTCGGCCATGGCGGTGTTCGCCTCGGCGACGGTCTCTTCGCGCTGCTCGTCCGACTCTGCCTCTTGCAGCGTCTCGGTGTATTCGCGCTCCAGCTCGTCGACGGTGCGCAGCGCCTCGACGAAGGCTTGGAGCTGGGCATCGTCCACCTGCATCGTTGGCGCCTGCTCCATCTGCGGCGTCGCGGGGGCTTCCTGCGTGTCCTGCGCCATGGCCGGCAGCGGCGCGGCAAGCGCAAGACCCACGGCGGTCATTGCGGCGGCGAGGCGATTGGTCTTCAGCATGTCTGCTCCTATTGGTTCCGTCCGACGCGGGGCCATCCCGCGCGGTCAGGCACTGACCTAAGGTGCCGAGCGGGATGCCGCAAAGAGCGCCGGCAGATCCCCGCCGAGCCGATTCCCGCCGACACCGCGCCTCCCCGGTTGACGCGCCCTATTCGGCGCGCGCCTTGGCCTGCCGCTTGCGCTCGTGCGGGTCGAGATGGCGCTTGCGCAGCCGGATCGACTTGGGCGTCACCTCGACCAGTTCGTCGTCGTCGATATAGGCGATCGCCTGCTCCAGCGACAGGATCACCGGCGGCGTCAGCCGCACCGCCTCGTCCGTCCCCGAGGCGCGGACGTTGGTCAGTTTCTTGCCCTTGAGCGGGTTCACCTCGAGGTCGTTCTCGCGCGAATGCTCGCCGATGATCATGCCCTCGTAGATCTGCTCCTGCGCGCCGATGAACATCCGCCCGCGCTCCTCCAGGTTCCAGAGCGCATAGGCGACCGAAACGCCGTT
>SLKW01000447.1 GCA_007134405.1 Paracoccaceae bacterium | reverse complement strand
TGCACAACATGCGCACCATCCGCTCGATGCGGCCCGACAAGCAGGCGCAGAAGGCGCGCGAGACGATGGACATCTACGCGCCGCTCGCCGGCCGGATGGGCATGCAGTGGATGCGCGAGGAACTCGAGGATCTGTCGTTCCGCGTCCTCAATCCCGAGGCGCGAAACTCGATCCTGCGCCGCTTCGTCATGCTGCAGCGGGAATCGGGCGACGTGATTCCCAAGATCACCGCCGACATCCGGCTGGAGCTGGAACGCGCGGGCATTGATGCCACCGTTTGGGGCCGGGCCAAGAAGCCGTTCTCCGTCTGGCGCAAGATGCAGGAGAAGGAACTGGCCTTCTCGCGCCTGTCGGACATCTACGGCTTTCGCATCATCGTCGAGGATGTCGCCCAGTGCTACCAGGTCCTGGGCCTGATCCACCAGCGCTGGCGGGCGGTGCCGGGGCGGTTCAAGGACTATATCAGCCAGCCCAAGCAGAACGGCTACCGCTCGATCCACACCACCGTCTCGGGCCGCGACGGCAAGCGGGTCGAGGTGCAGATCCGCACCCGCGCGATGCACGAGGTCGCCGAAGCCGGTGTCGCCGCGCATTGGGCCTATCGCGACGGCGCGCGCACCGCCAACCCTTTCGCCGTCGATCCCGCCAAGTGGATCGAGACCCTGACCGAGCGGCTGGAATCCTCCGAGGACCACGACGAGTTCCTGGAGCATGTCAAGCTTGAGATGTATGCCGACCAGGTCTTCTGCTTCACGCCCAAGGGCGACGTGGTGCAGCTGCCGCGCGGCGCGACGCCGCTGGATTTCGCCTATGCCATTCATACCCGGATCGGCAACGCGACCGTGTCGGCCAAGCTCGACGGGTTGCGCGTGCCGCTCTGGACGCGGCTCAGGAATGGCCAGTCGGTCGAGATCATCACCGCCGAGGGCCAGCGCCCGCAGGCCAGCTGGATCGAGCTCGTGCATACCGGCCGCGCCAAGGCCGCGATCCGCCGGTCGCTGCGCGACGAGGACCGCGAACGCTTCGTCGCGCTGGGGCGCGAGCTGGCCCGCGTCGCCTTCGAGAATGCCGGCCGCAAGCTGTCGGACAAGGCGCTCGATACCGCGGCCAAGACGCTGGGCCTGAAAAGCCATCTCGACCTGCTGTCCAAGATCGGCAGCGCCGAACTCAGTGCGCGGGGCGTGGTGGAGAAGCTCTATCCCGAACTCGCCACGCGCCCGCCCGAGGAAGTCGACATCGCCCGTCCGGTCGTCGGTCTGGAGGCCGGGCAGCGCTTCCGGCGGGCAACCTGTTGCCAGCCGGTTCCGGGCGAGCGCATTGTCGGCATCACCTATCGCGGCAAGGGCGTGGTCGCGCATGCCATAGATTGCGACGTTCTCGCCACGCTCGAAGACCAGCCCGAACGCTGGATCGACCTGCGCTGGCATGAGGGCTGCCACCCGCCCGTCTATACCGTCGCGCTCGAGCTGACCATCGCCAACACGATGGGTGTGCTGGGCCGGATTTGCACCTTGATCGCCGATCAGAAGGCCAATATCTCGGATCTGAGGTTCATAGATCGCAAACCCGATTTCTTTAGACTCGTCATCGAGGTCGATGTACGCGACGTCGAACATCTGCACCGCATCCTGACCGTTCTGGACGCGGAAAGCGACGTGGCCCAGGTTGCCCGTTACCGCGATCCGACGCGGCAACCATGAGCGGGGGACAAAGCGCCGAGTGGTCTTTAAGCGCCGGACACGACAGAGCCTTCCGCGGCGCCTGATTCAGGCCTTCTATCCGCGCGGCGGCTGGACGCGTGCCACCTCCTACATCCTGCATCGCCTGCGCCGGCTGCCCGACACGCCGCACCGGATTTGTGTGGGCATTGCGGCGGGCTCGTTCGTGTCGTTCCTGCCGCTCTGGGGGCTGCACTTTCTCATGGCGGCGCTGTTTGCCTGGATCTTTCGCGGCAATGTCCTGGCCGCGCTTCTGGGCACGTTCTTCGGCAATCCGATCACATTTCCCATCATCGCCGTCGCCTCGATGGAGCTTGGCAACTGGCTGATGGGCAATCCCGGCAGCATGAAGTTCGTCGAGGTGATGGCCGCGACAGGCAGCGCGACCTCGGAGCTGACCGGCAATCTCTGGGGGCTGGTCACCGGCGAAAAGGTCTATTGGGGGCGGTTGCAGCTGTTCCTCTGGCGGGTCTTCCTGCCCTTCATGCTGGGCGGCACCATCCTGGGCATTCCAAGCGCCATCGCGATGTACTACCTGTGCCTTCCCTTGGTGAATGCCTATCAGCGGCGGCGCTACCAGAAGCTCAAGGAACGCTTCGAGGCGGCGCGCGCCCTGCAACGCGAACGCGAAACCGGAGAGCCGACATGACCCCGCCCGCCAGCCGCCCGCCGATCCGCCTGGGCGTCAACATCGACCACGTCGCCACCCTGCGCAACGCGCGGGGCACAGCCTATCCCGACCCGGTGCGCGCCGCGCTGGTCGCGCAAGAGGCCGGCGCGGACGGCATTACCGCGCATCTTCGCGAGGATCGTCGGCACATCGTCGACGATGACATCGCCCGGCTGATGGAGAGGATCGCGCTGCCGCTCAATTTCGAGATGGCCGCGACCGACGAGATGCAGCAGATCGCGTTGCGCCACCGGCCGCATGCTGTCTGCATCGTGCCCGAGAAACGCGAGGAGCGCACGACCGAAGGCGGGCTCGAGGTCGCCGCAGAGGCCGACCGGCTCGCGGATTTCATCGCGCCCCTGCGTGAGGCCGGCTGTCGCGTGTCGCTCTTCATCGGGCATGACGCGCGTCAGGTCGAGGCCGCGTCCCGCATCGGGGCGGCGGTGGTCGAATTTCACACCGGCCATTACTGCGACCTGCTTCTCGAAGGGCAGGGCGACGCGGCCGAGGCCGAGTTGGCCCAGCTGCGCCGCGCCATCCGCGAGGCAGAAGGGGCCGGGCTGGAGGTCCATGCCGGGCACGGCCTGACTTTCGACACCGTCGGGCCCTTCGCCGCGTTGGACGAGGTGCGCGAACTCAATATCGGCCATTTCCTGATCGCCGAATCGGTCTTCCTCGGCCTCGGTCCCGCCGTGGCCGAAATGCGCCGCCGGATGGACGCCGCGCGGCTCTGACCCGCGTGCGCGCGACTTCCGGCGCTGGATTGCCGCGTCGCGCCGTCGCTTTCGAGCCTTGGCGCGAAAGTTTCATTGCGGTTAACGGCGCCAGATTACATATTTAGAACAGTGACTTGCAAAATGGTCCAAGGTTGGACCGCGCGCCGAGTGGCGAGTGTCCGGGGCAGGGCGGCCCTTTCCGGGACCGCCCGCCATGTCAGAACAACAGCCAGACCAGCGCCAGGGTGATCGGTGGCGCGGCCACCAGGATCGCGGTGCGGATGATGTCCGAGATTACGAAGGGCAGCACGCCGCGATAAGTCTCCATCATCGTCACGCCGCGGGCCATCGAGTTGATGATGAACAGGTTCATCCCCACCGGTGGCGTGATCAACCCGACCTCGACCACGATCAGCACGATGATGCCGAACCACAGCGCCGTCTCCTCGGGCGTCATGCCGAAATCGAGCGTCATGACGATCGGGAAGAAGATCGGGATCGTCAGCAGGATCATCGACAGCGAATCCATCACGCAGCCGAAGACCAGGTAGATCAGCAGGATCACCAGCAGCACCCAGTAGGGCGACATCTGCAGCCCTCCGACCCATTCGGCGGCGAAAAAGGGCAGGCGCGTAAAGCCGAGGAAGGCATTGAAGACCGTAGCGCCGAGCACGATGAAGAAGATCATGCCAGTCGAGACCGCCGTCGAGCGCAAGCAATCGACAAAGGCGGCCCAGCCCAGTCGTCCGCGCAGCAGCGCGACAAGCCCGGTCCCCGCCGCGCCCACCGCCGCCCCCTCGGTCGGGGTAAAGACGCCTGTGTTCATCCCGCCGATCATCACCACGAAGATCAGTGCCACCGGCCAGATCTCGGACAGCGCGCGAAACCGGTCGAGGAACCCCATGCGCGGTGTGCGAATTCCGTCCTTCGGATTGACCCGGGTCATCAGCGACACGGTCAGCATGTAGCCGAATGCCGCGAGGATGCCCGGTATGAAGGCCGCGACGAAGAGCTTGGCGATGTTCTGCTCGGCCAGGATGGCGTAGATCACCAGCACGATCGACGGCGGGATCAGGATGCCCAGGGTGCCGCCGGCGGCCAGCGAGCCGGTCGCCAGTCCGCCCGAATAGCCGTGCTTGCGCAATTCCGGCAGCGCGACCCGGCCCATTGTGGCGGCCGTCGCCAGCGACGAGCCGCAGATCGCGCCAAATCCCGCCGAGGCGCCGACCCCGGCCATCGCAACCCCGCCGCGCAGATGCCCAAGCCAAGCAGACGCGGCGCGGAACAGCGCATCCGAAAGCCCGCCTTTCATGGCGAAGGCCCCCATCAGCAGAAAGAGCGGCACGACCGAAAGCGAATAGCTTGAGAACGTTTCGACCGTGACGTGCTTGAGCTGGTTCAGCACCGGCGGCCACCGCCCGCGCAGCACGAAGAGCCCCAGCACCCCGCAGATCAGCATCGACAGCCCGATCGGGACGCGCAAAAAGATCATCACCAG
>SLKW01000412.1 GCA_007134405.1 Paracoccaceae bacterium | reverse complement strand
TGGTCTATCCGGCCTTCAAGACCTCGCCGCGGCGCCATGTCCCCTTCGTCGACTGGATCCTCGCCATCGTCGGCGCCGGTACCGCCTTCTACGTCTTCTGGTTCTCGCGCGAGATCTCGGCGACCGCGCGGCAGGGACGGCTGACCCAATGGGAGACGTCGGATGTCTTCCTGCTCAACAATTTCGAAGGGCTGATCGGCCCGGTCATCTATCCGCAGGTTATCGTCGGCGCCATCGGCATCGCGCTTCTGCTGGAAGCCTCGCGCCGGGCGCTGGGGCCGGCGCTGACAATCGTCGCAGGCGCCTTCCTGGCCTATGGCTATTTCGGCTCGGGCTGGCTGATCCCCGAACTGATCGAGCATCCGGGCCGGTCGTTCAACGCCACGGTCAACACACAGTGGCTGTCGACCGAGGGCGTCTTCGGCATCCCGCTGGGGGTTTCGACGGCGTTCGTCTTCCTCTTCGTGCTCTTCGGCGCGCTCTTGGACAAGGCAGGCGCCGGCAACTATTTCATAAAGATGGCTTTCGCCGGCCTCGGTCATCTGCGCGGCGGTCCGGCAAAGGCCGCTGTCGTGGGTTCGGCGGCGACCGGGCTCATCTCGGGCTCTTCGATCGCCAATGTCGTCACCACCGGGACATTCACCATTCCGCTGATGAAGCGCGTGGGCTTCACGTCGGAAAAGGCCGGCGCGGTCGAGGTGTCGTCCTCGGTCAATGGGCAGATCATGCCGCCGGTCATGGGGGCCGCGGCCTTCCTGATGGTCGAGTTCGTCGGTATCTCGTATCTCGACGTCATCAAGCACGCCTTCGTCCCGGCCGCCATTTCCTACATCGCGCTCGTCTACATCGTACACCTGGAGGCGCTGAAGAAGGACATGCCGGCATTGGGGCAGTCCAAGAGCCTGCTGCAGATGTTCCTCAAGGTGGCCATCGGCTTCGTCGTCGGCGGCGCCATCTTCTACGGCGCGATCGCGGGCGTGAACGCGCTGCGCGCCGGCGCCCCGGGCGCGGCCGACCCGGTCGTGCTGCTGGTCGTGCTGGTACTCTACCTCGCCGCGCTCTGGGTCGCGGCCAAACGCCCTGACCTGGAACTGGACGACCCGCACGCCAAGCGCATCGAGCTGCCGGTGATGAAAGAGGTCGTACCGACGGGTCTGCACTTCATCCTGCCGATCCTGGTGCTGGTCTGGTTCCTCATGGTCGAGCGGCAATCGCCAGCGAAATCGGCCTACTTCGCCGTCATCACCATGCTTTTCATCATCGTCACGCAGCGCCCGATCAAGGCGCTGATGCGCGGTCGGGCCGAAATGTTCATGTCCGAACTCAAGGTCGGGTTCAACGATCTGATCGAGGGGATGATCGGCGGCGCACGCAACATGATCGGGATCGCCGTCGCCACCGGCGCCGCAGGCATGATCGTCGCCACCGTCACCCGCACCCCGATCGGGACCGAGCTTGCCGGTTTGGTCGAGATGCTGTCGATGGGCAACCTCTTCCTTATGCTGCTTCTGGTTGGGGTCTTCTCGCTGATCCTGGGCCTCGGGCTACCGACGACGGCGAACTACATCGTGGTCTCGTCGCTGATGGCCACGGTGGTCGTCTCGCTCGGCGCGCAGGAAGGGCTGATCGTTCCGCTGATCGCCGCCCACCTCTTTGTCTTCTACTTCGGCATCATGGCCGACGTGACGCCACCGGTCGGGCTGGCGAGTTTCGCCGCCGCGGCCGTCTCGGGCGGCGATCCGATCAAGACCGGCTTCACCGCCTTCTTCTACAGCCTGCGGACGGTCGCGCTGCCGTTCCTCTTCATCTACAACCCGGCGCTCATCCTCTACGGGATCGACTTGGGCACCGCGGCGGGGATACTGCACGCGACCTGGATCTTCATCATCGCGACCTTCGCAATGCTGCTCTTCGCGGCCGCGACGCAGGGCTACTTTCTCGCTCCCTCCCGCGCCTGGGAGACGGTGGCGCTCCTCCTGGTCGCCTTCACGCTCTTCGTGCCGAACTTCTGGCTCGACCGCGTGCAGCCCGAATTCGCCGCGATCCCGCCCGCGCAGTTCGAGGAGACCCTCGAGGCAGCGCAGCCCGGCGAGGAGTTGCGCATCGTGGTCGAGGGCCCGAGTTTCACCACCGGCATGCCCACCCGCACGACGCTGGTGCTGATGGTGGACGACACCGATCCCGGGCAACGGCTCGATGCGACCGGCCTCTGGCTGATGCCCGATGGCGATACCGTCGCAATGGAAGAACCGATGCCCGGCACGCCCTTCGCGTCCGATCTCGGCGGCTTCGACTTCTATCTCGATGATCAGGTCGTCCTCGCCGAGGTCCAGCGCCGGGCCGACCGGCTGCCGGCGCAGCTCTTCTACATCCCGGCGCTGCTGCTGCTGGCGCTGGTGATCTTCATGCAACGCCGGCGGCAAACCAAGCCCGCCTTCTGAGGAACGGACAAATGGCCAGAACCATCCTCATGCCCATTGACCTTTCGGACGATGCAAGCTGGAAAAAACCGCTGTCCGAGGCACTGACCCTTCTGCGCGAGGGCGGCGTGCTGCATGTCGTGACCGTTCTGCCGGATTTCGGATTGGCGCAGGTGTCCGGGTATTTCGGCAAGGACTTCGAGAAGAAGGCGCTGCACGACATGGGTGAGCAACTGACCGCATGGGTGAACGCGAATGTCCCCAACACGGTCGAGGTGCACCCGCACGTCCTGCATGGAAAGATCTACGACGAGATCCTGCGCGCGGCCGATCAGCTGCGTGTCGATGCGATCGTCATGGGCTCCCACAGGCCGGAACTGAAGGACTATCTGCTTGGGCCGAATGCCGCGCGCGTCATGCGCCATGCGCGGCAATCAGTCTATATCGTCAGGAACTGAAAGAAGGCGACACTTCATGCCGAACCATATTTTCGGGCGCTCTACCAAGGGCACGCTTCCGACCGCCACCGAAGGCGACGGTGCCTATATCGTTGATGCCAGCGGCAAACGCTATCTCGACGGCTCGGGCGGGGCGGCCGTCTCTTGCCTGGGGCATTCCGACCCGGATGTCCGCGCGGCACTGCACGCGCAACTCGATCGGATTGCTTTTGCGCATACCGGCTTTTTCACCACCGACGCCGCCGAGGCGCTGGCGGACAAGCTGATCGAGCGTGCGCCGGCGGGAATTGACCGCGTCTATCTGGTCTCTGGCGGCTCCGAAGCGGTCGAGGCGGCGATCAAGTTGGCGCGGCAATACTTTCTGGAAATCGGTGAGCCGCAGCGCCACCGGGTCATCGCACGCAGGCAAAGCTATCACGGCAATACGCTGGGCGCCCTTGCCGCCGGCGGCAACCTGTGGCGTCGGGCGCAGTTCGCGCCGCTTCTGGCCGAAGTGAGCCATGTCGCGCCGTGCTACGAATACCGTGACCGGCGCGATGATGAAAGCCAGGAGGCCTATGGCCAACGCGTGGCGGACGAGCTCGAGGGCGAGATCGCCACTCTCGGTGCGGAAACCGTGATGGCATTCATCTGCGAGCCGGTGGTAGGCGCAACGGCGGGTGCCCTGCCCGCGGTGCCCGGCTACCTCAAGCGGATCCGCGAGATCTGCGACCGCCATGGTGTGCTTCTGATTTTCGACGAGGTCATGTGCGGCATGGGCCGCACCGGCTACCTGTTCGCCTGCGAGGAAGACGGCGTCGCCCCCGACATGATCACCATCGCCAAGGGTTTGGGAGCGGGTTACCAGCCGATTGGGGCGCTGCTGACCTCGGCGCGTATCTACGAGGCGATTGCGGCGGGGTCAGGCTTCTTCCAGCACGGTCACACCTACATGGGGCATGCGATGGCCGCTGCCGGGGCCGGTGCGGTGTTGAAGGCGATCGAAGACCGTGGGCTGCTGCAGCAGGTGCGCGAGCGTGGCGAAGAGCTCGACGCTGCCCTGCGCGCCCGCTTCGGGCAGCACTCGCATGTCGGCGATGTGCGCGGCCGGGGGCTTTTTCGTGGCATAGAACTGGTGGAAGACCGCGAGACCAAGGCGCCTTTCGACCCGACGCGCAAGCTGCACGCCAAGATCAAGGCCGCCGCAATGGACGAAGGGCTCATCTGCTATCCGATGGGCGGGACGATCGACGGTGCGCGCGGCGACCACGTGCTGCTCGCGCCGCCATTCATCCTGACCTCGGACCAGGTGGCGGAACTGACTGACAAGCTAGGCCGGGCAGTCGATCGCGCACTCGACGCCTGAACCCTCGCGCTTCGGGCGCAACCGGCGGAAACAACCGCGGTCCCGCGAGCGAGTCCTGATCTGACCTTCTGGCGCCTCCGGCAGGACTCGAACCTGCAACCATCGGTTTAGAAGACCGGTGCTCTATCCGGTTGAGCTACGGAGGCCCTTTTCGGGTGATAGCGATGCGCGGGTGCGAAATAAAGGGCGATTGTCACGCTTCGCCGCAGGCCGTGATCGCCGATCGCTCGGCTCTTTCGCTGGCGCGCGCTTTGGTGTAAGCGCCGCCGCGAGCCTTTTGGCAAGGAGAAAGACATGGGCTATCGGGTCGTCGTCGTGGGTGCCACCGGCAATGTGGGCCGCGAAATGCTGAACATCCTGGCCGAGCGGGAATTCCCGATCGACGAGATCGCCGCGCTCGCCTCGCG
>SLKW01000444.1 GCA_007134405.1 Paracoccaceae bacterium | reverse complement strand
TGCAGCAGGTGCATCGTCGTCGCTTCCCAGGCGTGCTTCTCGCCCGACCGCCGCGCCTTGTAGAAGCCGCCCACCGGCAGGATGCCGACGTCGCCGCGCCAGCCGCGGGCATGGATCTCCTCGGCCTTGCGCTGCAGGCCGGCCAGCCCCATCCCCGAAATGCGGCTCTGCATGCCGGGGAAATACTCGGCCACCATCGCCCGGCTCAGCCCGACGGCCTCGAAGTTCAGCCCGCCGCGATAGGACGAGATCACCGAGATCCCCATCTTCGACATGATCTTCAACAGCCCCGCATCGACGGCGTCGCGGTAGCGGCGCATCGCGTCGGTCAGGTTGCCCTCGATCAGCCCGCGCGTCACCCGGTCGGCGACCGTGTCCTGCGCCAGATAGGCGTTGACCGTCGTCGCGCCGCAGCCGATCAGCACGGCGAAGTAATGCGGGTCGATGCATTCGGCCGACCGCACGTTGAGCGAGCAGAAGGTGCGCAACCCCCGCCGCGTCAGCCAGGAATGCACCGCGCTGGTGGCCAGGATCATCGGCATGGCGATCCGCTCGGCGCCCTGCTTCTCGTCGGTCAGCACCACATGCCCGGCGCCCGAGCGCACGGCATCCTCGGCCTCGGCGCGGATCCGCTCCAGCCCGGCGCGCAGCGCCTCGTCGCCCGCCCCGCGCGGAAAGGTGCAGTCGATCCGCACCAGCGCGTCGCCGAATTCCTCGGCCATCACGCGGAATTCCTCGTTGGCGATGAACGGGCTTTCCAGCACCAGGATCTCGGTCTGGCTCGAGCTTTCGTCGAGCACGTTCTTGAGGTTGCCGAACCGCGTCTTCAGGCTCATCACCCGCGCCTCGCGCAGGCTGTCGATGGGCGGGTTCGTCACCTGGCTGAAATTCTGCCGGAAATAATGGCTCAGCGGCCGGTAGACCTTGCTCAGCACCGCCGGCGGCGTGTCATCGCCCATCGAGGCGACCATTTCCTTGCCGTCCTCGGCCATCGGCACCAGGACCTGCTCGATCTCTTCCAGCGTATAGCCCGCGGCGATCTGCCGGCGGCGCAGCGCGTCGCCATCGTGGATCGCGGCCTCGGGCACGTCGCGCAGCAGGCTGTTCAGATCGACGATCTTCTCGATCCATTCGCCGAAGGGCTGGCCCGCGGCCAGCCGGTCCTTCATCTCGGCATCGTGGTAGAGCTTGCCCTCGGCCATGTCGACGGCGATCATCTGCCCCGGCCCCAGCGCGCCCTTCTCGCGCACCTCGGCCTCGTCCACCGGCACCATCCCGGTCTCGGACCCGGCGATCAGCAGCCCCCCGGCGGTGACCACGTAGCGCATCGGGCGCAGCCCGTTGCGGTCGAGCCCGGCGCAGACCCAGCGCCCGTCGGTCATCGCCAGCGCCGCCGGCCCGTCCCAGGGCTCCATCACCGCGTTGCAATAGGCGTACATGTCGATCCATTGCTGCGGCAGCTCCACCGCCTGTTTCGACCAGGCCTCGGGGATCAGCATGGTCTTGGCCATCGGCGCGTTCCGGCCGGCGCGCACCAGCATCTCGAAGACCGCGTCCAGCGCGCCCGAATCCGACGCCCCCTCGGGCACGATCGGCTTGATGTCCTCGGCCATGTCCCCGAACGTGGTCGAGGCCATGCGGATCTCGTGGCTCTTCATCCAGTTCAGGTTGCCCTTCAGCGTGTTGATCTCGCCGTTGTGGGCCAGCATCCGGAAGGGCTGCGCCAGCCACCATTGCGGGAAGGTGTTGGTGCTGTAGCGCTGGTGGTAGATGGCGAAGGCGCTCTCGAACCGCTCGTCCTTCAGGTCCGGGTAGAACTCGGCCACCTGCTCGGCCAGCATCATCCCCTTGTAGATCACGCTGCGGCAGGACAGCGAACACAGGTACAGCCCCTGGATCTGCGCCGCCGCCGCCGCCTTCTCGATCCGCCGGCGAATGACGTAGAGCTCGCGCTCGAAGGCTTCCTCGTCCATGCCCTTGGCGTCGCGGATCAGGATCTGCTCGATCTCGGGGCGCGTCGCATTGGCCTTTTCGCCCAGGACGGCGGTATCGACCGGCACGTGCCGCCAGCCATAGATGGCGTGGCCCATGCGCAGCACTTCCGATTCCACGATCGTCCGGCAGCGCTCCTGCGCGCCGAAATCGGTGCGTGGCAGAAAGACCATGCCCACCGCGACATGCGCCTTGGCGTCCGGCTCGTGGCCGGTGCGGCGGATCTGGTCGTGGAAATAGGCGACCGGGATCTGCACATGGATGCCCGCGCCGTCGCCGGTCTTGCCGTCGGCATCGACCGCGCCGCGGTGCCAGACCGCCTTCAGCGCCTCGATCCCGCTGACCACCACATCACGCGTCGGCTTGCCGTCCAGCGCCACCACCAGCCCGACGCCGCAGGACGAATGCTCGTCCTCGGCCCGATAGAGCCCCTCGCGGGCGATCCGCGCGCGCCGCGCTTCCTCGGCCGCCGCCCAGTCCCGGTCGAATTCGTTCATCGTCATGCTCCCGCGCCGGAATACGTCTTCATCGTCTCTTCGCCGGTCAGGCGCTCATGCGCGCCCGCCAGCACATAGGCCCCGCCGGTTCCGTCGGCAAAGACCTCGTTCTCGATCCGCAGCCCCGCGAGGCTGTCGAGCGTGCCCGCCGCCATCGCCGTCCATCCCGCCATCCTGCCCGCCGTCACCCGGTAGAACAGGGTCGAGCCGCAGCCGCGGCAGAAGCCGCGCTCGGCCCAGCTCGACGAGGGGTAGACCGCAGGCGCGCCCTCGGTGAAGGTGATCGCCTCGCCCGGCCCGTCCAGCGTGACCAGCAGGCTGCCGGTATGCCGCCGGCATTGTCCGCAGGAACAGGCGCCAAGGCCTGTCTTGTCGGTCGTGATCGTGTAGCGCACCGCGCTGCAAAGGCATCCGCCCGTCCGTTCCGTCATCGTCCAGCCTCCCGTTCCGCGTCAGCCTGAAAAGTCAACGGCACTGACCCATGCGTTGCGCCGACTTCCCGAGGAGCGTTCGCCCGAGTCCTACGCGAGTCCTACACCTGTCCTACGCCTGTCCTACGCGTGTCATACGCACCGCAAGATCCCCGGCAGTACCGCCCGCGCCTCGCAAGGGGGCCACGCGCCCATCCCATCGCCGCTACTCCGCCGCCACCGCCGGGGCGTCCGCCAGTTCCGCCAGGATCGCATCCGCCGCCTCGCGTCCGTCGCGGATCGCCCAGACGACAAGGCTCGCGCCGCGCACGATGTCGCCCACCGCATAGACGCCCGGCATCTCGGTCGCATGCGTGCCGTGCGCGGCGCGGATCGTGCCCCAGCGGGTGACGGGCAGCGCCTTCTCGCCCCAGAGCCCCGGCAGGTCCTCGGGCTCGAAGCCCAGGGCCTTGATCACCAGGTCGGCGGGCTCGGTCACGACATCGCCCTCGATGGGTTCGGGGGCGCGGCGGCCGGTCAGGTCGGGCGCGCCCAGGCGCATCCGCTGCACCCGCACGCCGGTGACCGCGCTCTCGCCCTTGAACCCGTCGGGGGTCGACAGCCAGACGAATTCGACGCCCTCTTCCTCGGCATTGGCGACCTCGCGCTGGCTGCCCGGCATGTTCTCGCGGTCGCGGCGATAAAGGCATTTGACGCTGGTCGCGCCCTGCCGGATCGCCGTGCGCACGCAGTCCATCGCCGTGTCGCCACCGCCGATGACGACGACGCGCTTGCCCTCGGCATTCAGTTCGCCCGAGTCGTATTCGGGCACCTCGTCGCCGAAGCCCTGGCGGTTCGACACCGTCAGGTAGTCGATGGCGCGCACGATGCCGGGCAGGTCGGACCCCGGCCCGGACAGCGCGCGGCTCTTGTAGACGCCGGTGGCGATGATCACCGCGTCATGCTGGCCGCGGATCGCCGCGAAGCTGATATCCTCGCCCACGTTGCAGTTCAGCACGAACTCGACGCCGGCCGCCTCGAGCTGCTCGATGCGCTTCATCACCACGGGCTTTTCCAGCTTGAAGCCGGGGATGCCATAGGTCATCAGCCCGCCCGCGCGGTCGTAGCGGTCGTAGACCGTGACCTGCACGCCGGCGCGCCGCAGCCGGTCGGCCGCCGCCAGCCCGCCGGGGCCCGCGCCGATGATGCCGACGGACTGGTCCAGCTCCGCCTCCGGGCGGATCGGGCGGACCCAGCCCTGCTCGAAGGCATTGTCGGTCAGGTATTTCTCGATCGCGCCGATGGTCACCGTGCCGTGGCCCGACATCTCGATCACGCAATTGCCCTCGCACAGGCGGTCCTGCGGGCAGATCCGGCCGCAGATCTCGGGGAAGGTGTTGGTGGCCTGGCTCAGCTCGTAGGCTTCCTGCAGCCGCCCCTCGGCGGTCAGCATCAGCCAGTCGGGGATGTTGTTGTGCAGCGGACAATGGGTCTGGCAATAGGGCACGCCGCACTGGCTGCAGCGCCCGGCCTGTTCCGCCGCCTTTTCCTTTGCATAGTCCCGATAGATCTCGCCAAAGTCATGCGCCCGCTCCTCGGCGCCCCGCTTCGCGGGCATCTCCTTGCCCACCGTCACGAACTTCAGCATCCGCTGCCCCGCCATGCCCGACCCTTTCGCGCAGAACTCCCCAGAAGCGCCGACTTACCACTCCGCCCCGCGCAAAAAAAGTCAG
>SLKW01000267.1 GCA_007134405.1 Paracoccaceae bacterium | reverse complement strand
GCCGGGATAAAGGCCCTCGGCGATCTCGGGGTTCAGGCCATGCGCCTCGCGATAGCGCTCAAAGGCCGAGCGCGCCAGCACGTCGACCTGTGCGCCGCCGTCGTTGATGTAGTATTCGCGCGTGACCTCCCAGCCGGCGAAGTCCAGAAGGCTCGACAACGCATCGCCCACCACCGCGCCGCGCGCATGAGCCACGTGCATCGGCCCGGTCGGGTTGGCCGAGACGAATTCGACGTTCACCCGCGCCCCCGCGCCGATGCCGGAGCGTCCGAAACCGCGCCCCTCGACCAGCGCCGCGCGCAGAACATCCTGCCAGACACCGGGCGCCAGGCGGAGGTTCAGAAAGCCCGGCCCCGCCACGTCGGCCGTGTCGATCCGCGCATCTTCGGCCAGGCGCGGGGCCAGAGCCTCGGCAATGTCGCGCGGCTTCAGGCCTGCGGGCTTGGCCAGCACCATCGCGGCGTTCGTCGCCATGTCGCCATGGGCCGGGTCGCGCGGCGGCTCGACCGCGACGTTCGACAGGTCCAGCCCCGCCGGCAGCGCGCCTTCAGCCGTCATCGCGGCCAGGCAGTCCAGCACCAGCGCGCGGATATCGGTAAACAGGTTCATCTCGGTCTTCCCTTGGCTCGCGCCCTGCCCTAGCGAGGCCCCCTCGCGGCGTCAATCGCGCTTCAGGCGGCCTTCGCCTCGAGCCTGCGGGCATGCAGCACCGGCTCGGTGTAGCCGGATGGCTGCTCACGGCCCTTGAAGACCAGATCGCAGGCCGCCCTGAAGGCCACGCCGTCGAAATCGGGTGCCATCGGCCGATAGGCCGGATCGCCCGCGTTCTGTCGGTCGACGACCGCGGCCATCTTCTTCATCGCGGCCATCACCCGCTCGGCATCGACGACGCCGTGGTGCAGCCAGTTGGCCAACGCCTGGCTCGAGATGCGGCAGGTGGCGCGGTCCTCCATCAGGCCCACGTCATTGATGTCGGGCACCTTCGAACAGCCGACGCCCTGATCGACCCAGCGCACCACATAGCCCAGGATCCCCTGCGCGTTGTTCTCGATCTCGCGCGTCAGTTCCTCGTCGGTCCAGTTGCGGCCGTCGGCCACGGGGATGGTCAGGAGATCCGACAGCGTGCCGCGCGGCCCGCCCGCAGCGATCTCGGCCTGCCGCGACGGCACGTCGACGGCATGATAATGCGTTGCGTGCAGCGTCGCCGCCGTGGGGCTGGGAACCCAGGCGCAATTGGCGCCGGCTTTCGGATGCCCGATCTTCGCCTCCATCATCTCGGCCATGCGGTCGGGCATCGCCCACATCCCCTTGCCGATTTGCGCGCGCCCCCTCAATCCGCAAGCCAGTCCGATGTCGACGTTGCGATCCTCGTAGGCCGCTATCCAGGCGGCGTTCTTCATCTCGCCCTTGGGGATCATCGGTCCCGCCTCCATCGAGGTGTGGATCTCGTCGCCCGTGCGATCCAGGAAGCCCGTGTTGATGAAGGCAACCCGGTGCCTTGCGGCGCGAATGCATTCCTTGAGGTTGACGCTGGTGCGCCGCTCCTCGTCCATGATGCCCAGCTTCACGGTGTATTGTGGCAGGCCCAAAGCCGCCTCGACATGGCTGAAGATCCGGTCGGCGAAGGCCACTTCCTCCGGCCCGTGCATCTTGGGCTTCACCACATAGACCGACCCGGCGGTCGAGTTCCGCGGTCCGTCTTTCTTGCTCAGATCGTGCATCGCGCACAGCGTCGTGACCATTGCGTCCAGCAAGCCCTCGTACGCCTCGTTGCCGTCACGGTCCAGGACCGCGGGGTTGGTCATCAGGTGTCCCACGTTGCGCACGAGCATCAGCGCGCGCCCCTTCAGCGTAAGGGTGCCGCCATCGGGCCCGGTGAAGCCGAGATCTGGGTTCAGCCTTCGGGTCGTCGCCCTGCCGTTCTTGTCGAACCGCTCCTCCAGCGTGCCCTGCATCAGGCCAAGCCAGTTCCCCCAGGCCAGCACCTTGTCCTCGGCATCGACGGCGGCCACCGAATCCTCGCAGTCCATGATCGAGGACATGGCCGATTCCAACCGGATATCCGCCACATGCGCCGGGTCGGTCTTGCCGATCGGATGCGCGGCATCGATGTCGATCACGATGTGCAGCCCATGATTGCGCAGCACGATCGCGGCGGGGCGCCCCGCCTCTCCCGCATAGCCCACGAATTGGGCGGGGTCCTGCAGCGCCGGGACCAGAGCGCCGTTCGCCACGCGGTAAGCGGTGACATCGGCATGCCCGCCCTGAGCGAGCGGCGCGGCGGTATCGAGAAACGCTTTGGCGCGCGCCACAACGCGGGCGCCACGGGCCGTATCGAAGGGCCCGGGGCGCGGCGCGTCCCCCAGCGCGTCGGTGCCGTAAAGCGCATCGTAAAGCGATCCCCAACGCGCGTTCGCGGCGTTGAGCGCGTAGCGGGCATTCATCACCGGAACCACCAGCTGCGGGCCCGGCACCTCGGCGATCTCGGGGTCGACATTGGCAGTCTCGATTTGGAAATCCGCGCCTTCGGGAACCAGATAGCCGATCTCGCGCAAGAACGCCTCGTAGGCCACCGGATCATGCCGCTGACCGCGGCGGGCGATATGCCAGGCGTCGATGGCTTTCTGCAGATCGGCGCGCTTTTGCAGAAGCGTGCGATTCTCGGGGCCGAACTCGTGGACAAGCGCCGAAAGCCCGGTCCAGAAATCACGCGGCTCCACGCCCGTTCCGGGCAGCGCCCGGTCCTCGATGAAGGCGACCATACGCGCATCCACCTTCAGCCCCTGCTTGTCGATCCGCTCTGCCATGTTCTCCTCCTTGATGCGCACATCGTTTTCGCTATGCGACCGGACACCTCTACGGAAGTTGCCGGATGCAGGCAACTGCGGGCCGAGCCTCACGCATCGCCCGCTGCGTCCGGCCGCGGCGCGACTGCTTCGGGCGACCGCGCTCGCCCCCGGCGGCACCTGTCGGAGCAGTAGCGCACCGCGTCCCAGTCCCGCCCCCATTTTCGCCGCCAGCTGAAGGGCCGCCCACAGGTGGCGCAGGTCTTCTGCGGCAGATCGCCCTTGCGGCGCATCCGCCCCTCAGCCATCGGCGTGGGTCCGCGCCGGGAAAAGTAATATCCGGAATATTATTTTCGGCCGCATCCTCAGAAATCGACCTTCACGCCCGGCAGGTCGAGGGCCGCGATCAGGTCGCGCAGCTCCTGCCGCGCGGCGATGTTCGACATGCTCAGGCTCTCGGTGCCCAGATCCCGCAGGTCCAGAAGCGTCAGTCCGCGCGGGAACAGCTCGCGAAAGATCACACGTTCGGAAAAGCCTGGCGCCACGCGAAAGCCGATGCGCTTGGCCAGAACCTTCAGCGCCTCGCCCACCCGGCGCTTGTTGTGCATCTGCTGCGTGCCCAGCCGGTTGCGCAGCACCAGCCAGTCGATGGGCTTCAGCCCGGCCTCGGCCCGCGTCTGGCGCGCCTGCCAGACCATCTCGGCGTAGATCGACGGACCGAGGACCTTGTTGGTCATCGGGTCGATCCGCGCCAGAAGGTCGAAATCGATGAATGAGTCGTTCAGCGGCGTAACCAGCGAATCCGCCATCGCATGCGCCATCTGCGCCAGCCGCGTATGCGAGCCGGGGCAGTCGATCACGATGAAACCGGCCTCGGCGCTCAGTTCCTCGACGGCGGCGGCGAAATGCCGGTCGATCCCCTCGGTCCCCGGCGGCGGCAGCGCGCGGTAGTCCGGGGTCGGCAGGTCGAGCCCCTCGCGGGTCAGAAAGGCGCGGCGGTTCTCGACATAGCGGCCGAAGCTGCGCTGCCGGATGTCCAGATCCATCGCGCCGACCCGGTGGCCCATCCGCGCCAGCGCGGTGGCCACATGCATCGCGGTCGTCGATTTGCCCGACCCGCCCTTTTCGTTGCCGGTGACGATGATATGCGCCATGCCTGCCTGTCCCTGCCCTGCGGTTCGCTTAGCCAAGCGCCGCGCCGGCTGCAAGACAGGCAAAAGGGGCGCGGCCTTCCGGCCACGCCCCCGTCATCCGATCGTCCGCGGGTCTCAGAAACCGAGGCCGGCGTACTTGTCCTTGAAGCGGGACACCCGGCCGCCGGTATCCATCAGCCGCGCCGAGCCGCCGGTCCAGGCCGGGTGTACCGAGGGGTCGATGTCGAGCGAGATCGTGTCGCCTTCGGATCCCCAGGTGGTCTTCATCTGCACCACCGTGCCGTCCACGAGCTTGACGTTGACGGTGTGGTATTGGGGGTGAATTGCGTCTTTCATCGCGCCTCTCCTCAGCTCGCGTTGGCGCCGAGCGCCCGGTAATTGGTCTTCTCGGCGATGCGCGCCGACTTGCCGCGCCGCTCGCGCAGGTAGTAGAGCTTGGCGCGGCGCACCTTGCCGCGGCGCACCACGGTGATCGAGTCGATGTTCGTCGAATGCAGGGGGAACATCCGCTCCACCCCTTCGCCGAACGAGATCTTGCGCACCGTGAACGAGGCGGAGATGCCGTTGCCGCCCGACCGGCCGATGCAGACGCCCTCGAACATCTGCACGCGCGAGCGGGTGCCCTCGGTCACCTTGTAGCCCACGCGGATGGTGTCGCCGGCCTTGAAATCCGGAATGTCCTTGCCAAGCTCGGCGATCTGCTCGGCTTCGATCTGCGCGAT
>SLKW01000458.1 GCA_007134405.1 Paracoccaceae bacterium | reverse complement strand
GCGACCGCGGCCTGCGCCGCCTCGCGCGACAGCGCCGGCCGCTCGGCATAGACCCGCCCGTCGACGGGCGAGATGCATTGGATCGTTCGTGTCATAGTCCCCTCCTGCCGCCGGAACCGCCAGCGGCGCGTCTGTTCTGCGCCGGCCGTCAGGCGCGTTCAAGCCCCCGCCGCAGGTCCCAATCGGTCACCGCGCGTTCGGATTCCGACACTTCCCACCGCGCGGCGTGCACGTAGTGATCGACAACCTCGGCGCCGAAGGCCGCGCGCAGCCAGTCCGATGCCTTGGCCAGATCGGCCGCCTCGCGCAGGGTCTTCGGAATCTCGCGCGCCGCCTCGGCATGATACATGTCGCCGCGCAACTCCGGCTCCAGGTCCATCTTCTTCTCGATCCCGTCCAGCCCCGCCGCCAGAAGCGCCGCGCAGGCCAGATAGGGGTTCAGGTCGGACCCGCCGATCCGGCATTCGACCCGTACCGCCTTGGTCCCCTCGCCGCAGATGCGGAACCCCGCGGTGCGGTTGTCGCGCGACCAGACCGCTTTCGTCGGCGCGAAAAGACCGACCGTGAAGCGCTTGTAACTGTTGACATACGGCGCCAGGAACAGCGTCAGGTCGCGGGCATGGGCCAGCTGCCCGGCCAGGTACTGCTTCATGACCTCGGACATGCCATGCGCGTCCGCCGGGTCATGGAAGGCCGCCGCGCCATCCGGCGTCCAGAGCGACTGGTGCACGTGGCTCGACGAGCCCGCCTTCTCGGTGGCGTATTTCGCCATGAAGGTCACCGACTTGCCGATCGAATGCGCAATCTCCTTGGTGGCGTTCTTGATGATGACATGCGCATCGGCCATCTCCAGCGCGTCGGTGTAGCGCACGTTGATCTCGGCCTGCCCGGAATCCGCCTCGCCCTTGGTGTTTTCCACCACGATTCCAGAGCCATAAAGCCCATTCCTCAGAGAGCGCATCAACGCCTCTTCCTTGGTGGTCTGGAAGATGTGGTAATCCTCGTTATAGGCCGAGATCGGCGTCAGCCCCCCGGTCCCCTGGTCGCGCAGCGCATCGTAGCTGTTCTCGAAGACGTAGAATTCCAGCTCCGTCGCCATCATCGGCTCGAAGCCCATCGCGCGGGCGCGCGCCACCTGCCGCTTCAGGATCGCGCGCGGCGATTGCGGCACTTCCTCATGCGTGAGGTGATCGAGGATGTCGCACAGAACCAGCGCCGTCCCCTCCAGCCAGGGCACGCGGCGCAGGGTCGAAAGGTCGGGCTTCACGGTGTAGTCGCCATAGCCCTTTTCCCAGCTTGCGGTCGAATAGCCGGGAACGGTGTGCATCTCCATGTCCACGGTCAGCAGATAGTTGCAGCAATGCGTCTCGCGCCAGCCGCCGTCGACGAAATGGGCGGCGTGAAAACGCTTGCCCATCAGGCGGCCCTGCATGTCGATCGCGGCCACGATCACGGTGTCGATCTCGCCGGCGTCCACGGCCTCGCGCAGCGCATCCAGCGTCAGGTTTCCCGGCATCTGTCCCTCGTTCCTCGGCAGCCACCGGCTGCTCTTCATCTTGCCCAAATTACGCTCGGGGGGTGCGGGGGGCTAGACAGCCCCCCGCGACCTCTCGGCATGGCTCAGCTGTAGCGATAGGGCCGCCCGGCCTCGTCCATCGCTGCGTTGTAGTCGCGGAAGATCTGCACGACCTTGGCCTTGGTGTCCGATTCGTCGGCGATCTCCTGCCAGAAATCGCGCGCCGCGGCTTCGACCTCGGCCCATTCGCTGTCGGGGATCGACGTCAGCTCCAGCTTGTCGCCCTGCGTCCTGAGCCGCGCCTCGCCCGCCCAGTACCAGTGCTGCCGGTAGTAATGCGACTGCTCGAAACAGGTGGCCATCAGCTTCTGCAGATGTTCGGGCAGCTCGTTCCAGCGGTCCATGTTGGCGAAGAAATGCCCGATCCAGGCGCCCGAGATGTTGTTGGTCAGGAAGTAGTCGCAGATGTCGGCCCAGCCGACCTCGTAGGCCTCGGTGATCCCGCACCAGGCGACGCCATCGATCTCGCGCGTCTGCAGCGCGATCTCCACGTCCTCCCACGGCACGGTGACCGGCACGACGCCGAACTGCGACAGGAACCGACCCGCCGTGGGGAAGGTGAAGACGCGCTTGCCGTCGAGGTCGGACAGCGAGGTGATCGGCGAGGTGGTGATGAAATGGCACGGGTCCCAGGCGCCCGCCGAGATATGCTTGACGCCCACGGCCTCGTATTCCTCGGCCCAGATCTCGTTCAACCCCCAGTCGTGGAAGAGCGCCGGCACGTCCAGCGAATAGCGGCTGGCAAAGGGAAAATAGCCGCCGAAGACGGTGACCTCGGTCGGCCCCGCCATCGAATCGTCGTCCGACTGCACCGCGTCGATCGTGCCGCGCTGCATGGCCTGGAACAGCTCCTCGGTCGGGATCAGCTGGTCGGCGTAGAAGAGGTCGATCTGCATCTCGTCGCCGGCGATCTCGTTGAACATGTCGATCGCGGGCTTCGCCACCTGCGCCCCCAGCGAGGTGCCGGCATAGGTCTGCAACCGCCAGCGGATCGTGGATTGCGCATGCACGGCGGGTGCGGCCAGGGCGGCGGCGCCACCCAGGGCGCCGGTGGTCAGGAACTTCCGTCTCGTGGTCATGGTCTTACCTCCTTGGTTGGTCTCTTCTTCTCACCGGACCCCCAGCGCCTGCGGCAGCCAGAGCGCGATCTGGGGAAACGCCATCACCAGCGCCAGCCCCAGGATCATGACGCCGACGAAGGGAAAGATGGAGCGGTAGATGTCGGCGAGCGACACCTCCGGCGGGGCCATCGCGCGCATCAGGAACAGGTTGTAGCCGAAGGGCGGCGTCATGTAGGCGATCTGGCAGGTGATCGTGTAAAGGACGCCATACCAGACCAGGTCGAATTCCAGCATCCGCACGATCGGCACGTAAAGCGGCGCCACGATCACCAGCATCGCGGTGTCGTCCAGAAACGCGCCCATGATCAGGAAGCTCAGCTGCATCAGGATCAGGATCTGCCAGCGGTTGAGCCCCATCTCCTCGACAAAGAGCGCGCGGACGAAATCGACGGCGCGCAGCCCGTCGAAGACCGCCCCGAAGGCCAGCGCCGCCAGGATGATCCACAGGAACATGCAGGAAATCGCCAGCGTCATCCGCGTGCAGGTCTCCAGCACCGCCCAGGTCATCCGGCCCTTGAGCACCGAGGCGGTGAAGGCCGCCAGCGCCCCGATGACCGAGCTTTCGACAAGCCGCGTGTAGCCCATCACGAAGGGCACCATCATCACCGCGAAGATCGCCAGCGGCAGGACACCCGCCAGCAGCAGCCGGTACTTCTCGGCCCGCGAGATGCCCGCCAGTTCCTCGGGCGCAATCGCCGGACCCAGCGCCGGGTTCAGCCGGCAGCGGAGCCAGATGTAGCTGACGAACAGGCTCGCCATCATCAGCCCCGGCAGGATCCCCGCCAGCCACAGCTGCGTCACCGGCTGACGCGCGATCATCGCGTAAAGCACCATGACGACCGAGGGCGGGATCAGGATGCCCAGGCTCGCGCCGGCCTGGATCACCCCCGTCACCATCCGCTTGTCGTAGGCGCGCTTCAAAAGCTCCGGCAGCGCGATGGTCGCGCCGATCGCCATGCCCGCGACCGAAAGCCCGTTCATCGCCGAGATCAGCACCATCAGCAGGATCGTCCCGATCGCCAGCCCCCCCGGCACCGGGCCGAACCAGACGTGGAACATCCGGTAAAGGTCGTCGGCAAGGCGCGACTCGCTCAGCACGTAGCCCATGAAGATGAACATCGGCAGCGTGATCAGCGGGAACCAGTTCATCACCTTGAAGGCCTGCGCGAAGGCCAGGTCATAGCCCCCCCGGTCGCCCCACAGCAGGATCGCCGCCACCACCGCGACGAAGCCGATGATGCCGAACATCCGCTGCCCGGTCAGCATCATCACCAGCATCGAGCCGAACATCAGCGCGGCGATCATCTCGGCGGGCATCAGAACTCCTCCCGCCCCAGCGCGCGGTTGAGGTCGCGGATGAAGAGCGCCGTGCATTGCAGGATCATCAGAACGATCCCCACGACCATGACGGTCTTGATCGGCGCCATGTAGGGCCGCCACAGGCCGCGCCGCCGCTCGCCGTATTCCAGCGCGAACTGCGTGCTCTCGATCCCGCCCCAAAGGAGGACGCCCAGATAGACGAAAAGCGCGATGATGGTGACGGCGTCGACCGCGGCCTTGGTGCGGTCCGACCAGCGCGAATAGACCAGGTCCATCCGCACGGCAGACCCCATCTGCAGCGCATAGGCCCCGCCGATCATGAAATACCCCATGAGCAGGAACTGCGCCATCTCGTCGGTCCAGATCGGCGGGCGAAACGCCGCGCGGCCGATCGCGCCCCACAGCAGCACCCCCATCAGGACGAAGAGCGAGTACATCGCAATCCGGCCCATGCCGTAATTCAGCCGCTCGACGGCGCGGACATAGGCGATCAGGAAACGCGGCATGCGTCGCCCCCCGCCCTGTCCAGCGCGCGCGCCAGAACCGGCGCCAGCCGCGCGGCCATCGCCTCCTGCGCGGGCCCGGTCGCGATCAGGTCGTTGCGGATCTCCAGCATCGTGTTCGGCAGCCTGAGCGGCACCGCGT
>SLKW01000113.1 GCA_007134405.1 Paracoccaceae bacterium | reverse complement strand
GCCACGACGAACATCTGCAGGACCTGCTCGCGCTCGGCGCGCAGCGTCATCGCCAGCTCGCGCGGGACCTGCCGGAAGAGCAGCACCGCGTCCGGCGCGGTGCCGGCGGGGATCGGCATGGCGACAAGCATCCGCAACTCCGCTCCGTGCTGCACGAGGCGGCTGGACATGCGGCCGTCAAGAGCGGTCGGAACGAGTTCGGCGATGAGTTCTGCATCCGACGGCGGCGGCCGGGTGGCAGGCGTGATCGAGGCGAAGCCTTTCCAAAGCGCCTCGAGCGCGTCGCTGATCACTGTGCGCTGCGCGACCGGGCCAGCGGCCGGGGCGCCGGCAAGTCTGTGAAGGACCGCGCCGGTCTCGTCGAAGAGAAGCACTTCGGTCTCGGGCGGAAGATGCAGGTTAGCCAGGGCCTGAGGGCGCTCGGCCTGCGGGATCGCAGCAAGAACGCCCGCAAGCGCCTGGGTTTGGACATGGAGCGCCTTCTCGTGCTGGCGCAGCAATGTGTCGCGAAAGGGGTTGGTGAACAGGACCGCCGCCGCCAGGAGGACCAGGGCAAGCATGTTGAACAGAATGATGCGCCGGGCCAGCGGCGAGCGAGACAGCGCCAGCCAGCCGCGCCGCGCCCGGCGGTGCCGCAGCTCGGCATCGGCCGCGCCCGCGGGGCGCATCCAGTCATCGCCAAGGACGATCTCGGTTTCCGGCGTCGCCGTCTGTCTGCTCACCTCTGTCTCACCGACCTTCTGTCGTGGATTCGGGCTGTGGTGGATTCGGGCGCGCCCTTCCGGGTCAAGCCTCGTTGTAGCGGTAGCCGATGCCGTAGAGCGTCTCGATCGAGGCGAAATCTGGATCGACCACGCGCAGTTTCTTGCGCAGCCGCTTGATGTGGCTGTCGATGGTGCGGTCATCGACATAGACCTGGTCGTCATAGGCCACATCCATGAGCTGATCCCGGCTTTTCACGAAGCCCGGCCGTTGCGCCAGCGCCTGCAGCAGCATGAACTCGGTCACCGTGAGCGTCACGTCCTCGCCCTTCCAGGTCACCGCGTGGCGCAGCGGATCCATGCGCAGGCTGCCGCGCACCATGATCCGCGTCTCTTCGGTCGTGCCGACCTCGCCGGTCTCGACCGCCTGCTGGCGGCGCAGGATGGTGCGGATCCGTTCCAGTAGCAGCCGCTGCGAAAAGGGCTTCTTGACGTAGTCGTCGGCCCCCATCCTGAGGCCCAGCACCTCGTCGATCTCGTCGTCCTTCGAGGTCAGGAAGATCACCGGCATCTGCGTCTTCACGCGCAGCTTCTGCAACAGCTCCATCCCGTCCATCCGGGGCATCTTGATATCCAGCACCGCCATGTCGGGCAGCCGCCGATTGAAAGCGTCGAGCGCCGATTGGCCGTCATTGTAGGTATCGACCTCAAACCCCTCCGCCTCGAGCGAGATCGACACCGAGGTGAGGATGTTCCGGTCGTCGTCGACAAGTGCTATGCGCGACATCGGTCCGTCCTTGTTTCGCCCAGGTTGATTAACCACCGTTTTGGCCGGTTTTTGTTCCGGCAATCAACCGAATACTGATCCAAGTCCGCATCCTAGGCGCGAATCTGTGACCAATTCCTTATTTCCGCCAGGAAGCTCGCCGATAAGCTGGAGTTTGCGATAACAGCCGGCTGGTTGCGCTAACTCTGCCGACGTGCCTGTTCCTTCAGGGAACGGGCGTGATATAGCCGTTGGAAATGGCGGTTGCGGGTGTGGCAACGGGACCCCGCGGCAATACCGGTAGATTGGCAGGCCGCCCGCGGCCAGGCTTCAGGAGCGAGTGTATGACGGCAGGACGCGTGAACCCCCGACAGAGGCTCGAGGATCAGGGGATAACCGGGGTGGGCTCGGTCTCCTACAACCTGATCGAACCGGCGCTGGTGCAGGCGGCGCTGGCGCGCGGCGAAGGCACGCTGGGCCGCGGCGGCGCCTTTCTCGTCGCCACCGGCCAGTTCACCGGGCGCTCGCCCAAGGACAAGTTCGTCGTCCGCACGCCGTCGGTCGAGCACAAGGTCTGGTGGGACAACAACGCGCCGATGGCGCCCGAGGCGTTCGACCGGCTGCACGCGGACATGCTGGCCCATCTGAAGGGACGCGACCTCTTCGTGCAGGACCTGCATGCCGGCGCCGATCCCGCACATCGGCTGGACGTGCGGGTGGTGACGGAACTGGCCTGGCACGGGCTCTTCATCCGCCACCTGCTGCGGCGCCCCGCGCGCAACGAACTGGACACCTTCGTGCCCGACTGGACGATCATCAACTGCCCCTCGTTCAAGGCCGATCCGGCCCGCCACGGCTGCCGCAGCGAAACCGCGATCGTGCTCAATTTCGACGCCAGGGTGATTCTCATCGCCAACACCGCCTATGCCGGCGAGAACAAGAAATCGGTCTTCACGCTGCTCAACTACTTGCTGCCCGAAAAGGGCGTGATGCCGATGCATTGCTCGGCCAACCACGCGATCGGCGATCCGGCCGATTCGGCGGTGTTCTTCGGCCTCTCCGGCACCGGCAAGACGACGCTCAGCCAGGACCCGTCGCGGGTGCTGATCGGCGATGACGAGCATGGCTGGTCGGATACCGGCATCTTCAACTTCGAGGGCGGCTGCTACGCCAAGACCATCAACCTCGACCCCCGCGCCGAGCCCGAGATCTACGCCACCACCGCCCGCTTCGGCTCGGTCGTCGAGAACATGGTCTTCGACCCCGAGACGCTGGAGCTGGACTTCAACGACGACAGCCTGACCGCCAATACCCGCGTGGCCTATCCGCTGGGCGCGATCTCGAACGCCTCGGCCACATCGATGGGCGGGCATCCGAAGAACGTCATCATGCTGACCTGCGACGCCTTCGGGGTGCTGCCGCCGATCGCGCGGTTGAGCCCGGCGCAGGCGATGTATCATTTCCTGTCGGGCTTCACCTCGAAGGTCGCGGGCACTGAACGCGGCGTGACCGAACCCGAGCCGACCTTCAGCACCTGTTTCGGCGCGCCCTTCATGCCGCGCCGCCCCGAGGTCTACGGCAAGCTTCTGCAGAACAAGATCCACCAGCACGGCGCGACCTGCTGGCTGGTCAACACCGGCTGGACCGGCGGCGCCTACGGCACCGGCGAACGGATGCCGATCAAGGCGACCCGCGCGCTTCTGACCGCGGCGCTCAACGGCTCGCTCAACGCCGCCGAGTTCCGCAAGGATCCGAATTTCGGCTTCGAAGTGCCGGTCGCCGTGCCGGGAATCGCGCCCGAACTGCTGGACCCGCGCCGCACCTGGGCCGACCCCGCCGCCTACGACGCGCAGGCCCGCAAGCTGGTGGCGATGTTTGCCGAGAATTTCGCGCAATACGCGCCGCATATCGACGACGATGTTCGCGCCGCGGCCATCGGCTGACGGTCGCTTCATGCGCGGCGCGGCGGCCCTGGCCGTCGCGCTTGCTCTCTTTGGCGCGACGGCGGCCGCGGCCGAGCCTCCCTTGCGCCTGTCGCCGCAGGTCGAGGCCCTGCAGCGCGGGCTTTTCTGCGCCACGGCCGACGGCGGCCGGATGGACGCGCCCGATACCGAGTTCGGCTGGATCCACGTCCCCGACGAGCCGATCGAGATGCGCGCCCGGGGCGCGGTCGCTCCGACCGTGCTGGGCATCGGCTTCGGGCTCGATTACACGCTCGCGGGTTCCGAGCCGGTCCTGATCCGGCATGTCGTCGAGCACCCGCCGATGCCGCCCTCCGGACGGGTCCAGCAAAGCTGGGAAAGCTGGGTAATGGCCGGAGAGCCCGAGATCATCTTCTTCCAGTTCGACATCGCCGAGGAACTTCTGCCCGGACGCTGGAGTTTCACCGCCTTCGACGGCGAGGCGGAGGTGTTCCACGCCGCCTTCGACATCGTGCCGCCCGACCGCGCACCGCATCTCGCCGGGCTTTGCGCCGGCGGCGAGCGGCTCGCCCTCAGCCGGTGACGGCGCGGCGCAGAAGGTTCGCCGCCACCACGATCAGCACGATCAGCGTCCAGCGGCGAAACCGCACCGGGTCCAGCCGGTCCTGCATCCTGAAGCCCAGCCACATGCCCAAAGCCGCCGGAACGATCAGCGCCGCCGACAGGGGCAGCGTCACGGAGTTCAGCACCCCCGAGCCCAGATGCGCCGCCGTCAGCGTCACCGCCCCGATCATGAAGATGACGCCCAGGACGCGCACCATCTCGGCCTTCTCGGTGCGCACCGCCAGCAGATAGACGATCACCGGCGGCCCCCAGATGCCCGAGATGCCGCCATAGAGCCCGCCGATCATGCCCAGCCCGTATTCCGCCGGCGCCCTGTGCCGCGGCTTCACGGTCGGTGTCCAGCCGGAAAGCTGCAGCAGCGCAAAGCCCATCACCGGCACGCCCAGCAGGGCGAAGAGAAGCTGTTGTGGCAGAACCACGACGAAGGGTGCCGAGATCAGGATGCCCAGGCAGGTCATGGCCACGATGCGCCAGTATTTCAGCCCCGACTCCCAGGCCGGACGCAGGCCGAAGCGGAAGGACTGGTGCACATTCGTCGACAGCACCGACAGGATCAGCGCGGCCAGCGCGGTTTCGGGCGTCATGAAGCTCGAAAAGGCCGCGATCATGATCAGCGGCATGGCGAACCCCACCGCCCCCTTGACGAAGCCCG
>SLKW01000221.1 GCA_007134405.1 Paracoccaceae bacterium | reverse complement strand
TGGAAAGCGACCGCGGCGGGCGCCACGGGCGGATCATGAAATACAACCTCAACACCCGGCCGGACGCCGGCATCTACGCCCAGGAAGCCGGCAATGCCTGAGCCCGGCCGGCCCCGGCGCGACGACGACGGGCAGGACGCCGATGCGGCGCCTTGACCGGATCGCCGACCGGATCGCCCGCCTTCTGGTCGCGGTGCTCGCGCCGCTTTCGGCGCTGACGCTGCTTGCGATCCTGATGCTGATGATCGCCGACGTGGCCGGGCGCTTTCTCTTCAACCGGCCGATCCGCGGCGCCTACGAGATCACCGAATTCCTGATGTGCGTCCTGATCCTGGGCGCGCTGCCCCTGGTCGCGCTCTGGCGCCGGCATGTCGAGGCCTCGCTCGTGGCCGATGTCATGCCGCGGCTCACGCCCGTCCTGCACTGGCTCGCCGGGGTGCTCAGCCTGGGGCTTTTCGGCTGGCTTGCGACGCTGATGTGGACCTATGGCGACCAGCTGGCCCGGCAGAACGCGCGCTCGCTCTTCGGGGGGATCCCGCACGCGCCCTTCGCCTATTACATCGCCGCGCTCTGCCTGATCAGCGCGCTGGCCACCGCCATCGCCCTTGTCCGCCGCATCCCCGCCCCCGACGAGATCGCCCCGCACGAGGATCCCCCGCGCGGCGCCGGCCCGGACGAGGCCGGCCGATGACCGCGGCCATCGGCCTTCTGACCGTCTTCCTGCTGATCATGGCGCGGGTGCCGGTCGGCGTGGCCATGCTGGGCGTGGGCTTCGTGGGCTTCGCCACCGTCACCGGGCTGCGGCCGGCCTCGTTCATGACCGCGCAGACGGTCTTCGCCACGGTCAACAGCTACAGCTTCTCGGTCCTGCCGCTCTTTCTGCTGATGGGCAACCTCATCAACCGCTCGCGCATCTCGACCGAGCTTTACGACGCCGCGCATGCCTGTTTCGGCCATTTCCGCGGCGGGCTGGCGCAGGCGACCATCGTGGCCTGCGGCGGGCTGGCGGCGATCTCGGGCTCGAGCATGGCGACCACGGCCTCGATGGGGCGCGTGGCCTATCCGTCGATGCGCCGCTACGGCTATGCCGATATCCTGTCGGCGGGCTCCATCGCGGCGGGCGGCACGCTGGGCATCCTGATCCCGCCCTCGGTCGTGCTTCTGGTCTATGCGATCCTCACCGATACCTCGATCTCGCGGCTCTTCATCGCCGGGATCGTGCCCGGCGTGATCGCCGTTCTTCTCTACATGCTGACGATCGCCGCCATCGCCCGGCTGCGCCCCGACTGGGGCCCGGCGGCGGCGCAGCCCGAACGCGGCACCCGCCGCCGCGCGGTGCTGCGGGTCTGGCCGGTGCTGACGCTGTTCCTGGTCGTCATGGGCGGCATCTACCTGGGCGTCTTCACGCCCACCGAGGCGGCGGGCATCGGCGCGCTCGGCGCGCTTCTCTTCGCGCTGGCGCGGCGGGCGCTGAACTGGCGCGGGCTCTTCGACACGCTGGTCGAGACCGCCGTCACCTCGGCGATGATCTTCTTCGTCATCATCGGCGCGATGGTCCTGGGCAATTTCCTCAACATCGCCGGGCTGCCGCGGATGCTGCGCACGACGATCGAGGCGCTGGACCTGTCGCCCATGCAGGTCCTGATCGTCATCTGCCTGATCTATGTCGCGCTCGGCATGGTGCTGGAAAGCATGTCGATGGTGCTGCTGACCGTGCCCATCCTCTTCCCGGTGGTCACCGCGCTCGGCTTCGATCCGATCTGGTTCGGCATCCTGATCGTGATGGTGGTCGAACTGGCGCTGGTCACGCCGCCCATCGGGCTGAACATCTACATCCTGCGCTCGGTGCTCCCGCATCTGTCGCTGCGCACGCTTTTCGGCGGGGTGCTTCTGTTCATCATCCCCGATTTCCTTAAACTCGCGCTGATCATCGCCTTTCCCGGCCTCGTGCTGTGGCTGCCCTCGCTGATGTGACACCCTTTCCGACACCCTTTTCCGACAACCGACAGGAGGACCGACATGACCATCCGACAGACCCTGATCGCCAGCACGGCGGCGCTGGCGCTGGCCGCAACGGCGCTGCCCGCCGCGGCCGAGCAGGTGGTGCTGCGCTACTCGAACTGGGTGCCCGCCACGCATCCGATCATCACCGAAGTGATGGAGCCCTTCGCGCGCGACCTCGAGGAGGCGACCGAGGGCCGCGTGACGATCGAGTTCATGCCCGCCCTTGGCCCGCCCCCGGGTCATTTCGACCTCGTCGCCAACGAGGTCGCCGACATGGCCTTTTCGGTCCATGCCTACACGCCGGGCCGCTTCACGCTGACCGAGCTGGGCGAGCTGCCCTTCACCCACGACCACACCGTGGTCAATTCGCTGGCCTACTGGAACACCTACGAGCGCTACCTGGCCGAGGCGAACGAGCATGAGGGCGTGCGGCTTCTGGGGCTCTGGACCAACCCGCCCTATCACCTGGCCATGCGCGGCGATCTTCTGACCTCGCTCGACGCGGTCGAGGGCAAGCGCATCCGCGTCCCCGGCACCCTGGTCGAGCAGGTCACGACGACGCTGGGCATGGTGCCGATCTCGTCCTCGGTGACCGAGGCCTACGAACAGGTCTCGCGCGGGGTGATCAACGGCATGTTCCAGTCGCTGGAAACCGTGGTCAGCTTCAACCTCGACGAATACCTCAGCCATATCTCGCTGGTTCCCGGCGGGTTCGCGCATTCCAGCCAGTTCGTGATGATCTCGAACGCCGCCTACGAGCGGCTTTCCGAGGCCGACCGCGCCGCGCTGGACGAGCTGACCGGCGAGGCGCTGGTGCGCCGCTTCGCGCAGATGTGGCACGACCAGGAGGCCGCCGCCCGCGTCACGCTCGAGGAAGGCGGCACCGTCTTCTTCGACGTGCCCGAGGACGTGCTGGACGAGCTGCGCGACGCCCTGGCCTTCATCGAGGAGGACTGGGTCGAGGCCGCCAATGCCCGCGGCGTCGATGGCGAGGCGGCGCTGGCCTTCTACCGGTCCGAACTCGACCGGCTGGCCGAGGAACTGGGCGCCGACGACTGAGAGCGCCCGATACCGGCGAGCGCTCCCGCCATCCCGGCGGGGGCGCTCTGCCCCCGGCAACGCCGTGCCCGGTCAGGCGAAACCGGACGCGACGTAACGCGCAATAAATCTGAAATTGAAAGGAAATTTGCGCCCGCGCGCCCCGATTTAGCCCAACTTGTGCCGGTAATCTGCGCTCTTACCGCCCGATGCGTAAACGTGTTTTCGGAGTAACGATTTGAGCGCCCTTCTCCCGCCACGGACCGTGCGCCAGAACCGGCGCGCCGCCCGAACGCGCGCCTTCCTGCGCAGCGAGCGCGGTTTCTTCACGCCCTTCAGCCTCTATACGCTGGTGGCGATCCTGCTGCTGAGTGGCCTGGCGCTGGACTTCGCGCACCACTACGCCGCCCGCACGCAGCTTCAGGTGGCCGCCGACAGCGCAGCGCATGCAGCCCTGGTCCATCGCCAACGCCACGATATCGATACCGCCAGGTCCCGGGCGCTGGAGTTGCACGCGCTCAACATGCCTCCCGACCGCTTCGGCGCCTCGCTGACGGCGGAGGATATCGAATTCGGGGTCTGGGATCCCGCCGCCGATCCGGAAAATCCCTTCCGGCCGGATGCCGCGGCGCGCAGCGCGGTCCGTGTCACCCCGCGTCAGACCGGCAGCCGGTCGAACGAAGTGCGCACCTTCCTGCTTCGCTTCGCCGGCATCGAGTCCTTCGACCTTGCCGCGCAGGCGGTCCACGCCACGATCCGGCCGCCCTGCATCACCGAGGGCCTGGCGGCCGAGGGCCAGATCCGCATCCGCTCGAATAACGAATTTGGTCCCGACTACTGCGTGCATTCGAACGATCATGTCTGGCTGCGCAACAACAACGAATTCGCCGAAGGGGTGCGCGTCTCGATGCCGAACCTGGCCGATCTCGACATGCCGGGAAGCGGTTTCGGGAACAATCCCGGCCTGGAAAAGGCGCTGCGCGAGGGCCGGTTGACCATTCCGTTCCTCGACGAGCTTGAGGAGATCATCGACGATCTGCGGGTCGGGCAGTCGCCGTTCCTGCCCGAGATCATCACCAATCCGGTTCCCGCCATCCACAATGTCTCGGGCAGCCAGTCCCTGACGAACGCCGCTTTCGCCGAGGGGCGCATCCACGACATACGCTGCACGAACGGCAACAACACGCTGTCGCTGCCCGGACATTCCGTGTTGCGCGACGTCGTCATCGTCACGAATTGCCGGGTCAATCTGGGCACCCATTCCAAGCTTCACAACGTCACGCTGGCCTCGACGAACCCGAATGGCAACGCGATCACCGGTCAGGCCTGGGTGGATATCGGGCTGGACGACAATTGCGCACCGGGCGGCGGGTCGCGCATCATCACGCTGGGCGATTTCAACCTCACAGCCAACATGGGGCTCTTCGGCAGCCAGATCATCGCCCGCGGCGATGTCGATTTCACGGCCAACATGCGCGGGATCGAAGGCGCCTCGATCATCGCCGGCGGCTCGATCGACGCGACCTCGAACAATCGCTTCGGCAATTGCGGCGTCGATAACGAGGAGCGGTTCGTGGTGCCCTCGTTCCGCATGCGGCAGTAAAGGCCGCCCCGCCCGGCAAGG
>SLKW01000472.1 GCA_007134405.1 Paracoccaceae bacterium | reverse complement strand
TTCAACCCGCCGAGGATGACGAGCTCCGCTCCCTGGACGCGCGCCTCCAGCGTACCCAGGATCTGGATATCGGGATGCGCCGCCGCGCTCTCGCGCACCGCCTGACCTGCGAACAGCCCTTCGAGAAGTGCGAGGTAGTCGGCCGCAGTGACCGTTCCGCCTGCCGGGGCCGCCGTTGTCAGATCATCCATCAATGCCTGCGCACGCCGCCCGGCCTCTGCCTGCCACAGCTCGCCGGTTCCGCTGCCCGAGGAGCCCGCGGCCAACGTCTCCGCCAATGCCAGATGCCGTGCCGTCCAGTCGGACAGCGGACGGGCGCCGGTAGCCGCCGCATCAAGCGCCTGACCGAGCCAATCCAGCCAGGCGCGGCGACTTTCCGCTTTCGCCGCCCAACTCGAAAGGTCCTGAGTATTCGGAAAGGGCAAACCCTCGCGCCGCAGCCAGAGTTCGAGATCGCGCAGGTGCCGCAGATGCGGACCGCGCTCTGCCGCGGAATGGGCGATCGGGTTCTTCAGTGCCGCGACGAGGGCGCGCGCATCCGGCGGGTGGCGCAGAAATGCCGCGGCCTGGCGCAGGAAGCGACCGGGGGCTGACAGCGCCAGCGGGCGGCCGGCGCTGTCGTCGGGGCGCAATTGCCAGCGGTCAAGCGCGGCTGTGACCTGTCGGGCCAGAAGGCGATCGGGCGTTATCAGAGAAGCGCTGCGTCCCTTGGCCGCCGCCTCGCGCAGGATCAAGGCAATGGCCAGCGCCTCGCCTCGCGGATCGGGTGCCTCGATCAGGGTCGCGCGCGCGAAGGCGGGCTCCAGATCGCCCAGATCCGGTCCCTCCGTGCGCCAGCGGTCCGTCACAGGCGCCGGGCGCAAGGCGAGCGATATCGCCCGATTGCGCGCCGGATCGGGTGCTGACCAACCCGACCAGAGCGCCACCTCTCTCGCTGACATGTCGAGCGCGCGCAGCAGCGCTGCATAACGATATTGCGGGTGATCCTCGGACAGAAGCGGGTCGTCGAGCGCGCCCCAAAGCGCTTCCGGCATGTCGAAATCGAACCCGGGGAGGATCAGCGCCCCCTGCGGCAGGCGCGCCACCGCCCGCATCAGGAGCGCTGTCATTCCCCGCGATCCGGTCGAGCCTGCCACGATCACCGGATGCGCCGGCGGCCGCTCCTGCCAGCCTGTGACCATCGCCTCGATCGCCGCACGCTGGGCCCCCTGCCGGTCGCGCAGGGCCGTCGGGTCAAGGTATTGCGCGACCAGCCGGATGAAGCGCAGCGAACGCTCCCAATGCTGCGAATGCTGGCTCACGTCGAGCCGGTTCAGCGCCGAAAGCGGCACCCCCTCGGCCTGCATCTCGTCCAGAAGCCGCGCCAGACTGTCGGCGAGCGCGAAGGCCGCATGGCGCGGACCGAGGCTCGGATCGGCGTCGAGCAGCCCGCGGATCAACCGCGCAAGTTCCAGCCGTCGGCGCAATGCGGCGCGCGGCGCGTCGGTTTCGCCGTCGTCGAGCGCGGCAATAAGGCGGATGCGCGGCAAAAAGCCCGGACCCCCTTCCATGAGCGCCGCGCGCAGGCGGGATTGCAGTCGGCCGGTGTTGACCATCACCTCGACGCGCGCGATGGCCTCGGGCGGCTGGCCCTGGAGGCGCGCGCGCAGTCCGCGAGCGAGGGCGGCGGGGAAATCGGTGCCCGGGGCCTCGGCAAAGACGCGGGGGCGGTCGGTTTGTGGGAAGATCATGTCAAGTTTTCCAGCCGACCCGCCCAGCTTTCGCCTTCGGTCCGCATTTCTACCGTTCGGCCGCTTCCCGAAGCTTGCGCGAAAGTAAGGGTCAGCGCTCCGTGCGGGCGGTAAGGTCCCAACCGCTCGGGCCATTCGACCAGGCAAAGCGCCGTCTCGAAGGCTTCGGCCAAGCCCAGTTCCTCGGCTTCGTCAGGATGCGAGAGCCGGTAAAGATCGGCGTGCCAGATCGGAAAGCCGGGCCCCTCGTAAACCTGCACCAGCGTGAACGTGGGCGAGGGCACCTCTTCGGGCACCGGCATCAGCGCTTGGATTAGCGCGCGCGCGAAATGCGTCTTGCCGGCGCCAATGGGCCCCTCCAGCAGAAGCACGTCGCCCGGCCCCAGACGCGGCGCGAGCGCGCGCGCCAAGCGGTCGGTGGCATCCGGATCGGGTAGGGGGAGGGGCGTCATGGCGGCACCTTAGCGCTGGTGCGCGGGGCCTGCCAGAGGGGCGCCGCCGCCCCCGGGTTGTCCTTCGCTGGACGCGCCGCCATATAGGGCCGAACGCGACGCAAGGGACAACGACATGGCGAAAGACGACTTTCCCGGCTGGCACGGCACCACCATTCTGGCGGTGCGCCGCGGCGGCGAGGTGGTGATCGCGGGCGACGGGCAGGTGAGCCTGGGCCAGACGGTGATCAAGGGCTCGGCCCGCAAGGTGCGTCGCCTGGGCAAGGAAGGGCACGAGGTGGTCGCGGGCTTCGCCGGGTCGACGGCGGACGCCTTCACGCTTCTGGAGCGGTTGGAGAAGAAGCTGGAAGCCACGCCGGGGCAACTGGCGCGGGCCTGCGTCGAGCTTGCCAAGGACTGGCGCACCGACAAGTACTTGCGCAACCTGGAGGCCATGCTGATCGTCACCGATGGCGCGGATCTCTACGTCATTACCGGCGCCGGCGACGTGCTGGAGCCCGAACACGACGTCACCGCCATCGGCTCGGGCGGCAACTTCGCGCTGGCCGCCGCGCGCGGGCTGATGGAAAGCGACCATTCCGCCGAAGACGTCGCCCGCAAGGCTATGGCCATCGCCGCCGAGATCTGTGTCTACACGAACGGCAACCTGACCGTGGAGAAGATCAGCAAATGACCGACCTGACCCCCCGCGAGATCGTCTCCGAACTCGATCGTTTCATCATCGGCCAGGCGCCGGCCAAGCGTGCGGTGGCGGTGGCGCTGCGCAACCGCTGGAGGCGCAAGCAGCTTGACCCGGCGCTGCGCGAGGAGGTGTTCCCGAAGAACATCCTGATGATCGGCCCGACCGGCGTCGGCAAGACCGAGATCAGCCGGCGCCTGGCGAAACTCGCCCGCGCGCCGTTCCTCAAAGTGGAGGCGACGAAATTCACCGAGGTGGGCTATGTCGGTCGCGATGTCGAGCAGATCATCCGCGACCTGACAGACGCCTCGATAACCATGACCCGCGACCATATGCGCGAGGAAGTGCGGGCTCGCGCGCAGGCGAATGCCGAGGAGCGGGTGCTGGACGCGATCGCCGGCACCGATGCTCGCGCCGGGACGCGCGATCTCTTCCGCAAGAAGCTGCATTCGGGCGAGCTTGACGACACGATCATCGAGGTCGAGGTCGCCGATCCCGGCCCCTCCCTTCCGATGATGGAGATCCCCGGCATGCCACCGGGTGGCGGCGGCATGAATCTGGGCGACATCTTCGGCAAGGCCTTCGGCGGGCGGACGCAGCGCAAGCGGCTGAGTGTCGCCGAGAGCCATGAAATCCTGGTGGGCGAGGAGGCCGACAAGCTTCTCGACGACGAGGCGGTGAAGGCCGCGGCCATCGAGGCGGTGGAGCAGAACGGGATCGTCTTTCTGGACGAGATCGACAAGGTCTGCGCGCGCGCCGAGACGCGCGGCGCCGATGTCAGCCGCGAGGGGGTGCAGCGCGACCTGCTGCCGCTGATCGAGGGCACGACGGTCAGCACCAAGCACGGGCCGGTGAAGACTGACCACATCCTGTTCATTGCCTCGGGGGCGTTTCACGTCGCCAAGCCCTCGGACCTGCTGCCGGAACTGCAGGGCCGGCTGCCGATCCGGGTGGAACTCAGGCCGCTGACCGAAGGCGATTTCGTGCGCATCCTGACCGAGACCGACAACGCCCTGACGCTGCAATACACCGCCCTGATGGGCACCGAGAAGCTGGATGTCCGGTTCAGCGAGGACGGGATCAAGGCGCTGGCGCGGATCGCGGCCGAGGTCAACGAAGCGGTGGAGAATATCGGCGCGCGGCGGCTCTATACGGTGATGGAGCGGGTCTTCGAGGAGCTGAGCTTCGCCGCGCCCGACAAGGCCGGGCAGGCGGTCGAGGTGGACGGGGCCTTCGTCGAGAAGAATATCGGCGATCTGGCGCGCTCGGCGGACCTGAGCCGCTACGTCCTCTGAACCGGGATCGCAGGGAAATTGGGGGGCGTCCAAATTTGGACATTCCTTCATAGCATTGATAGAAAAGACGAAAATTCGTGATCGCAACCTTTTCTTAATCTGAAATACGGTGCGCTCGCGGAGTCAGCCGAGCGCCGACGCTATGACGATGGCCAGCGGGATCGTCGCCGCCGAGAGCACCGTCTGCACGGCGATGATATTGGCCATCAGCGCGTGGTCTCCGCCGAGTTGGCGGGCGAGGATGTAAGCGGAGGTCGCGGTCGGCAGGGCGTGGAAGCTCAGCACGATGACCAGTTCGCGACCGCCGAGCCCCAGCCCCAGCGCAGCCAGGAGCGTTACCGTGGGTAGCACCACGAACTTGAAGGCGAGGCTCGCCGCGATCGGGCGCAAGTGGTTGCCCAGGGCCGAGGGCATCAGCCCCGCGCCCACGCAGATCAGCCCGATGGCGAGCGATGCCTGCCCCAGCGTCGCCAACGCGCCCGAGACGCCGATGGGCAGGCCGGTGCCGCTCAGTT
>SLKW01000216.1 GCA_007134405.1 Paracoccaceae bacterium | reverse complement strand
TGTCGAAGTGAAGCGCCGGCGCGATCTTGCGCGCGCCGCGGCGGCGCTGGGTGCGGCGCAGCTTCAGCGCTTGCACGCCGCGGCGACCGAGTTCCTTGCCCTGCAGCCGCGCGGCCTGAACACGCCCGCGCGGTTCGATGTCGCGCTCGTCGATGGCCAGGGCCGCGTCGAGGTGATCGAGAACGCGCTCGGCCCCTGACGCGTATCGGGGTGTCAGCGCCGCGCGGCCGCAGGCGCGCTGCGGCGCCGGGCCAGCCTCTCGGCGGCCTCGATCAGGGCGGCAAGGACCGGTGTGTGCGTCTCGCGCCAAGGCGCGATCAGACCCACCTGCGGGCCGGGGCGGGGGGTTACGCCGGGCGCTGTGTCGATGGGCAGTGCGACCAGATCGGGGCGATTGCCGAACATGCGCGCCGCCTCTTCGGTCACGACGGTCGCCCAGTCGCCGCTGAGCACCTGCGCGACAAGCGCCAGAAGGGAGTTCGACTCGACCGTCGCCTGGACCGAGATCCCGGCCTCGGCCAGGAGCCGGTCGATGATGCGGCGGTTCTGCATCGTGCCGACAAGCAGGCAGAGCCGGAGCGCGGCCAGATCCGGCCAGCGCACCGCGCCCGCCCTGGCCAGCGGATGATCGTGTCGAACAAGCAGCCGGTAGCTTTCGCGGAAGAGCGGCACCGTCGTCACGCGGCCGAGGGGTTCGTTGTCGAGATAGCTGAGCCCGGCATCGAGCTGCAGGCTCTGCATCTCTTCCAGGATCTCGATCGAGGTGCGCGAGAGGATCTGCAGGCTGAGGTTCGGGTGGCGCTGCAGGAAGGGCGTGACCAGGTCCGAGACCATCGGCAGCGCGGTCGGGATCACGCCCAGCCGCATCCGGCCGGTGAGCCCCTTGCGCCGGGCGCGCATTTCGTCCTTCATCTGTCGGGTGTCGGCGGTGATGCGGCGCGCCCAGTCGAGTACGCGCTCGCCCTCGGGCGTCAGGCCCTGGAAGCGGGCGCCGCGGCGCACGAGCTGGACGCCCAGTTCGCCCTCGAGCGTGCGGATCGCGGCCGAGAGCGTCGGCTGCGTCACGCCATGCGCCTCGGCCGCGCGGCCGAAATGGCGTTCGTTGGCAAGCGCGATGAACATTTCCAGCCGGTCGAGCATGTCCCCTCCGCATGCAAGTGAACGCCAGTGGCGTGCAAAAGAAAAGCCCCGGCCTTGCTGGCGCGCAGGTGGTAGCCTACATGGGGCGCGATGACGCGCAGCCTTTCCCTGACCGACCGTTTGCTGAACCGCGGCCCGCGGGTGAACCTTGTGCGGATGCATGGGATCATCTCGGCCAGCGGGCGCGGACGCATTTCGGACGCGACCCTGGCCCCGGTGCTGGAGCGGGCCTTTCGCCAGGGCCGCCCGCAGGCGGTGGCGCTGGCGATCAATTCGCCGGGCGGCTCGCCGGTGCAGAGCGCGCTGATCGCCGGGCGGATCCGCCGGTTGGCCGAGAAGTTCGACGTCAAGGTGCACGCCTTCGTCGAGGATGTCGCGGCCTCGGGCGGGTACTGGATCGCCGCCGCCGCCGACGAGATCGTGGCCGACCGCGTGTCGATCCTGGGCTCGATCGGGGTGGTTTCGGGCGGGTTCGGCGCACCCGAGGCGATCGCCAAGCTGGGCCTGGAGCGGCGGATCTACACCGCCGGGCGGAACAAGAGCCAGCTCGACCCGTTCCGCCCCGAGAACCCCGAGGACGTGGCGCGGCTGCAGCGGCTGCTGGATCAGATGCACGAGGCGTTCATCGACCATGTGCGGGCCCGCCGCGGCGCGCGGCTGAACGACGGCGCCGAGATCTTCACCGGCGAGTTCTGGCTGGCCGAAGAGGCGATCAAGCTGGGCCTTGCCGATGCCCTGGGCCATGCGGTGCCGCATCTGAAGGCCACCTATGGCGAGAAGGTGCGGATCGCCGCCTACGGGATCCGCCGCCCTTTCCTGTCGCGCTTCGGCCTGGCGCTGGCCGAGGACGCGCTGATGCTGGCCGAGGAGCGCGCGCACTGGGCGCGGTACGGGATGTGACATGCTGCTGAAGATCGTCTCGATTTTCCTGATTTTCATGATCGTCATGGGCGCGGTTCAGAAGCTGTTGCGCGGCCGTGCCGAAACCCAGCGCAAAGCGATCGACCGGCTGCGCTGCCCGGTCTGCAAGCGCATCCAGATCGCCCAGAATCCGGCCCCCTGCGACCGTTCCGACTGCGAGTACCGGTGATGGCCTTCGACCTGATGCTGGTCGCGGCCGGACTGGCGATTCTGGTCGTGGCGGGCGATGCGCTGGTCAAGGGGGCGGTGAACCTCAGCCTTCGCCTGGGGGTGCCGGCGTTGATCGTGGGCCTGACCATCGTCTCGATGGGGACCTCGGCGCCCGAGCTTGTGGTCTCGGTCAAGGCGGTCCTGGCGGGCGTCCCGGCGCTGGCGCTGGGAAACGTGGTGGGCTCGAACACGGCGAACATCCTGCTGGTCCTGGGGCTGCCGGCGCTGATCGCCGCGATCCCGGTGGCGCGCGACCTGGCGCGGGACTGGGTCATCATGATGGCGGCGAGCGTACTCTTCCTCGCGCTGGCGCTCACCGGCGGTTTCGGATGGTGGCAGGCGCTTATCCTGCTGGCGGGGTTGGCGTGGATGCTGTGGGACTGTTATGCGCGCGCGGTCGTGCAGCGCAATTCGCGGTCCGAGGCCGAGGTGATGGCCGCCGCGGATGGCGGCATCTCGGGCCTGAGGATCGCGATGTTCCTTGCCCTCGGCATCGTTGGGTTGCCGCTGGGGGCGCAGCTTCTGGTCAACGGCGCGGTCAGCGTGGCCAGCACCCTGGGGGTCAGCGAGGCGGTGATCGGCCTCACTTTGGTCGCGGTGGGCACCTCTTTGCCGGAGCTGGCCACCACCGTCGCCGCGGCGCTGCGGCGCGAGGCTGGCGTGGCCCTGGGCAATGTGCTGGGCTCGAACGTCTTCAACCTGCTTGGCATCATCGGCATCGCCGGGTTGGTCGGCACGATCCCGGTTCCGGCCGAGATGCTGCGGCTCGACATCTGGGTGATGCTGGGCAGCTCGGCATTGCTGGGGGCGTTCATCCTGGCACGGCGACCGATCGGCAGGATCTGGGGCGCGGCCTTGCTTCTGATCTATGCCGCCTATGTCATCAGCCTGTTTTATTGAGGAGGATGCGATGACCGGACGGGCACTTGTCACCGGGGCGGGGAAACGGCTGGGCCGCGCCATGGCGCTCTACCTGGCAGGGCGGGGCCATGATGTTGCGCTGCATTACGCCAGCAGCCGCGACGGTGCCGAGGAAACCGCCGAGCAGGCGCGGGCGCTGGGGGTGCGCGCCGTGACCGTCCAGGCCGATCTCTTGCACGAGGACGCAACTGCAGGGCTGGTACCCGCGGCGGTCGAGGCACTGGGTGGGCCGCTCACGGTTCTGGTCAACAACGCCTCCATTTTCGAGCATGACACGCTTGCGACCGCGACGCTGGAAAGCTGGAACCGCCACATCGGCTCGAATCTGCGCGCGCCCTTCGTGCTGACGCAGGCCTTTGCCGCGCAGGTGCCCAAGGGCGCGACCGATGCGCAGGGCGAGTCAGTGGCGCAGGGGCTCGTCATCAACATGATCGACCAGCGCGTGCGCAAGCTCACGCCGGAGTTCATGACCTACACGCTCGCCAAGATGGGGCTCTGGGCGCTGACGCGGACCGCCGCCCAGGCGCTGGCTCCGGACATTCGCGTCAACGCAATCGGTCCCGGACCGACGCTGAAGGGCGCGCGGCAGAGCGAATCGCACTTCGACCGGCAGCGTGCCGCGACCGTGCTCCGGCGCGGGGCCAATACGGATGACATCACCGCAGCACTCGGCTACTTCCTCGACGCGCAAGCCGTTACGGGGCAATTGATTTGCGTCGATGGGGGTCAGCACCTGGCCTGGCAGACACCGGATGTCCTGGGGCTCGAATGACTGGTTGCGCGATGCGGGGCGCCGCTTTGTCCACTGCGCCAGTTTGGGGTAACGAACCCGTAACGAAACAGTTGCGAAATCAGCGCCTTGGCCGGCAATGGAAAAAAACGCGAGCAAAAACATGCACTTATAATTGCGCCTAAAAATTAGGCAGCGTCACGAAAGCGCATTGAATCAAGGGATTTTCGTACTCCTCCGCCCAATGCCCACAGAGTTATCCACAGAATCCGTGGACAGCTTCCCTCTTGATCTTGTCGCCGTGAAATTGCAGGCAAAAAAAAGAATCAACTTTACCGTGTATGATTGACCGTCCCGCCACCGGCCACGCGCTGATCCACTCCTACCTGAAGAACCTGGGATCCTCGCCCGGGGTCTATCGCATGCTGGATGCGCAGGCGCGGGTGCTCTACGTCGGGAAGGCGCGGAACCTGCGCGCCCGGGTAGCGAGCTACGCGCGTCCGGCGGGCCATTCGGCGCGCATCGCCCGGATGATCGCCGAAACCGCGTCGATGATGTTCCTGACCACGCGCACCGAGACCGAGGCGCTGCTGCTGGAGCAGAATCTCATCAAGCAGCTCAAGCCCGTCTACAACGTGCTCTTGCGCGACGACAAGAGCTTTCCGAACATCCTGATCGCCAAGGATCAAGCCTTTCCGCAGATCCGCAAGCATCGCGGCAAGCGCAGCACGAAGGGCAGCTATTTCGGCCCCTTCGCCAGCGCCGGCGCGGTGAACCGTACGCTGAACCAGTTGCAGAAGGTGTTTCTGCTGCGCAGTTGCGCCGATACGGTGTTCCAGAACCGCACGCGTCCCTGCCTGCTCTACCAGATCAAGCGCTGCAGCGCGCCCTGCGTGGGCTATGTCTCGGGCGAGGACTACGCCGCGCTGGTCTCCGATGCCGAGCGGTTTCTCGAAGGCAAGTCGACGCGCATCCAGGCGGAACTGGCGGCGCAGATGCAGGCGGCCTCGGACGCAATGGAGTTCGAGCGCGCCGCGGCGCTGCGCGACCGGATCCGGGCGCTGACGGCGGTCCAGCAGACGCAGGGGATCAACCCGCGTGGCGTGTCCGAGGCCGACGTGATCGCCGTGCATCTGGAGCGCGGCCAGGCCTGCGTGCAGGTCTTCTTCATCCGCGCCAACCAGAGTTGGGGGAACCGCGACTTCTACCCGCGGACCGGCGCCGGCGCCGAAGAGCCCGAAATCCTCGAAGCCTTTCTCGCGCAGTTCTACGACGACAAGCCGCCGCCGCGGCAGATCCTGCTGTCGCACCCGATCGAGAACGCGGATCTGATCCACGAGCTGCTCTCGGCCCGCGCCGGGCGCAATGTCGAGTTGCGCGTGCCGCAGCGGGGCGAGAAGGCGGAACTGGTCGAGAATGCCGCGCGCAATGCCCGCGAAAGCCTGGCCCGGCGGCTGGCCGAGGGCGCGGCGCAATCGAAACTGCTGGCCGGACTGGGCGAAGCACTGGATCTTGAAAGCCCGCCGCGGCGGATCGAGGTCTATGACAACAGCCACATCATGGGCACCAATGCCGTCGGCGCGATGATCGTGGCGGGGCCCGAGGGGTTCATCAAGAGCCAGTACCGCAAGTTCAACATCCGCGGTGCCGACCTGACACCGGGGGACGATATCGCGATGATGCGCGAGGTGCTGACCCGCCGCTTCGAACGGCTGCTGAAGGAGGATCCCGACCGCGAGGGCGAGACCTGGCCGGATCTGTTGCTGATCGACGGCGGTGCCGGGCAGGTTTCGGCGGCGGCCGGGATCCTGGCCGATCTGGGGGTCGACGACATCCCTCTGGTCGGCGTCGCGAAGGGGATCGACCGCGACGCCGGGAAGGAAGAGTTCCACCGCCCCGGACGGCGGCCCTTTGCGTTAAAGATGAACGATCCCGTGCTCTATTTCGTGCAGCGGCTGCGGGACGAGGCGCACCGCTTCGCTATCGGCGCGCATCGCGCCAAGCGGGCCAAGGCGACCGCCGCGACGCCGCTGGACGAGGTGCCGGGGGTGGGCGCGTCGCGCAAGCGCGCGCTTCTGGCGCATTTCGGCTCGGCCAAGGCGGTGTCGCGGGCGGGCCTGTCGGACCTGCGCGCCGTGCCCGGCATCTCCGAGGCGATGGCGCGCACGATCTACGATTTCTTCCACCCCGATAGCGGGTGAGGTGGGAAAGCGCTGGTTGCGCGGGGGGCGTGCAAACCTGCACAAACTCGCAAGGATCTGATAGGAAAGCGAAAAGCCCGCGGCGTCGACCTGGTGTTAGCCAGTCTGGAGTGGCCCGGTGCCGGTTGATACCGGCGCCGGGCTTGCGCAAGCTGGATCAGCCGAACACCTCGGCGAGCGCTTCGACGGTGGCGGAGACGAGCGTGTCCGCCTCCTCGCGCGTGAGGCAGAGCGGCGGGGCGAAGCCGATGATGTCGCTGTGCGGCATCGCGCGCGCGATCACCCCGCGGCGCGCCATGGCGGCGACGACCTTGGCGCAGGCGGCCCCGGCCGGGTCGAAGAAGCGGCGTGTGTCCCTGTCTTCGACGAGTTCGACCGCGCAGAGCATTCCGTCGCCGCGGACCTCGCCCACGTGCTTGTGGCCGCCGACCGCCTCGCGCATTGCGCCGACGAAGTAAGCGCCTGTTTCGCGGGCGTTTTTCACCAGTTCCAGTTTGTCGATCAGCTCCAGATTGGCGACGCCGGCGGCAGCGCCGATCGGATGCGCGGCGTAGGTCCAGCCGTGGCCGAAGACGCCGTTTTCGTCGGTGCCGCGCTCCAGCACCTTCCAGAATTCCTTGGACACGATCGAGCCGGAGAGGGGGGCGTAGGCCGAGGTCAGGCCCTTGGCGATGGTCATGATGTCGGGGGTCAGGCCGTAGTGGTCCGAGCCGAACATCGCGCCCATGCGGCCGAAACCGGTCACGACCTCGTCGGCTATGAGCAGGATGTCGTGTTTTTTCAGTACCTTCTGAACCCCGTCCCAGTAGCCGGCGGGGGGCGGGACGATGCCGCCGGTGCCGAGGAGCGGCTCGCCGATGAAGGCGGCGATGGTATCGGGGCCTTCCCGATCGATGAGGGATTCAAGATGTGAAATCAGATGCTTGGTGAAATCGGCCTCGGACATGGCGGGGTCTGGGCGGCGGTAGAAGTAGGGCGCCTCGGTGTGCAGGATGCGGTCGAGCGGCAGGTCGAACTTGACGTGGAAGAGCGGCAGGCCGGTAAGCGAGCCCGAAATCAGCCCCGAGCCGTGGTAGCCGCGCTGGCGGGCGATGATCTTCTTCTTCTCGGGCTTGCCGATGATGTTGTGATAGTACCAGACGAGCTTGATGTTGGTCTCGTTCGCGTCCGAGCCGCCGAGGCCGAAATAGACCCGGCTCATATGCTTGGGCGCGCGGTCCATGACCATCTTGGCCAGCGTGATCGAGGCTTCGGTGCCGTGGCCGGCATAGGCGTGATAATACGCCAGATCATGGGCTTGCCTGGCAATCGCTTCCGAAATCTCGGTCCGGCCATAGCCCACGTTCACGCAGTAGAGCCCGGCGAAACCGTCGAGCAGGCGGTTGCCGTCGCGATCGACGATGGTCGCGCCCTCGCCGCCGGTGACGATCCGCTGCGGGGCTTCGCCGCGTGCGAATTGTGCCAGATGGGTCGATGGGTGAAAGAAGTTCTCGCGGTCCCAATGCGCGAGCTGATCGTTGGTCAGCATGCTCTGTCCTCTCCTCCTGCGGCCGGCCGCCGGGGCCGGCGTTCGGCACCGGTCTAGCCGATGCGGGCGGCGGCTGCGAGTCCCTCCAAAGGGCGTCGGACGTGGCATCGGTATCGCGTCGGTATAACGTCGGTATTACGTCATGACGTTGCGCGCGGCGGGCGGGTTGGAGTGGCGCGGTTCGGGCCCTGCGGGCGTTCTGGCCTGTGGGGCGTCGGCGCGTCGGCTTTGGCGCGCCGCGTGTCGCTTCGTGGCCGTCCGGGCGCCGCCCGGCTGCTATGGATCGCGGCGAACCCGCCGTGACCGGAGGCGCCATGACCCTTCCCCAGATTTCGCCCTCGCGCCGGTTGCGGCGCACGCCCTTCTCGCCCGGGGTCGAGGCGGCCGGCGTCAAGGCCTATACCGTCTACAACCACATGCTGCTGCCAACGGTCTTCCGGTCGGTCGAGGAGGATTACCGCCACCTTAAGGAAGCCGTGCAGATCTGGGACGTGGCTTGCGAGCGGCAGGTCGAGATCCGCGGCCCCGACGCCGGGCGGCTGATGCAGATGCTGACGCCGCGCGACCTGCGCGCCATGCTGCCCGGCCAGTGCCTTTACGTGCCGATGGTCGACGAGACCGGGGGCATGCTCAACGATCCGGTCGCGCTGAAACTGGCCGAGGACCGCTACTGGGTCTCGATCGCCGACAGCGACCTGCTGCTGTGGGTCAAGGGGATCGTCTGGGGCATGCGGCTGGACGTGCTGGTGGACGAGCCCGATGTCTCGCCGCTGGCCGTGCAGGGGCCGCGGGCGGAGGATCTGGTGGCCGCGGTCTTCGGCGCGGCGGTGCGGGATATCCGCTTTTTCCGTTTCGGCTGGTTCGACTTGCAGGGGCGGTCGCTGGCCGTCGCCCGGTCGGGCTATTCGCGGCAGGGCGGCTTCGAGATCTATCTGGAGGGGTCGGATCGGGGGATGGACCTGTGGCATGCGCTGATGGAGGCGGGGCGGTCCCTGAACGTGCGCGCGGGTTGCCCGAACCTGATCGAGCGGATCGAGGGCGGCTTGCTGAGCTACGGCAACGACATGACGCGCGCCGACACGCCGCATGAATGCGGGCTGGGCAAGTTCTGCAACACGCTGACGGCGATCGGCTGCGTCGGGCGCGACGCGCTTCTGCGCGTGGCGCAGGAGGGACCGGTGCGGCAAATCCGGCCGCTGGCGATCGACGGCGGCGCGGTGCCGCCCTGCCTGGAGGCCTGGCCGGTGACGGATGCGGGCGGCAAGCGGGTCGGGCAGGTGACCTCGGCCGCGTGGTCGCCCGATGGCGGGGTCAATGTCGCCATCGGCATGATCCGCATGACCCATTGGGAGCCGGGCACGCGGCTGGTCGTCCACACGCCCGACGGAAAGCGCGAGGCCGAGGTGCGGGCGAAGTTCCTGCACGACGATCTGCGGGGCTGAGCGGGCGCGCCTACCCGTTGGCGCGCAGGATCGCCCCGGCGAGATAGAGCGAGCCGCAGATGAGGACGCGTGCCGAGGGGTCGCGGGCGGCGATGGTGGCGAGCGCGGCCTCGACCGAGGCAGCGGTTTCGGCGTCGAGCCCGGCGGTTGCCGCGGCCTCGGCGGTGGCCTCGGCGGGCAGGGTGGCGGCTTCGCCGGGGATGGAGACGGCGATCAGGCCCCGCAGATGCCCGGCGAGCGGCGCCATGAAGCCCGCGACATCCTTGGTGTTGAGCATCCCGCAGATGGCCCAGGTCGGGCGCGGTGGCATCTGCGCAAGCGTCGCGGCGATGGCGCGGCCGGCGGCGGGGTTGTGGCCGCCGTCGAGCCAGAGTTCGATGCCCGGCGCGGATTCGGACAGGGGGCCGTGGCGCAGGCGCTGCATCCGCGCTGGCCATTCGGCGCGGGTCACCGCGGCGTCATAGGCGGCCTCGCCCGCGCCGAGGTGGCGGAGCGCGGCGAGCGCGGCGCCGGCGTTCTCGATCTGGTGGGGGCCGGGCAGGTTGGGCAGCGGCAGGTCCAGAAGCCCGCGTTCGTCCTGGAAGGTGAGCCGCCCGCGCTCGGTATAGGCGTGCCAGTGCTGGCGGTGGACCATGAGCGGCGCGCCGAGGCGGGCGGCGCGGGCCTCGATCACCTCGAGCGCCGCTTCTTCCTGCGGGCCGACGACGCAGGGGACAAGGCGCTTGAGGATGCCGGCCTTCTCGGCGGCGATTTCGGCCAGCGTCTCGCCCAGGTACTGCTGGTGGTCGTAGGACACGGGGGTGATGACGGTCAGCGCCGGGCGGTCGACGACATTGGTGGCGTCAAGCCGCCCGCCGAGGCCCACCTCGAGGAGCGTGTAGTCGGCGGGCGTGCGCGCGAAGGCGAGGAGGGCGGCACAGGTGGTGATCTCGAAATAGGTGATCGGCTCGCCCCGGTTGGCGGCGTAGCATTCGTCGAGGATCGCGGTCAGGTCGGGTTCGTCGATGAGCCGTCCGGCGAGCCGGATGCGTTCGTGAAAGCGGGCGAGGTGCGGCGAGGTATAGGCGTGGACGCGCTTGCCCTCGGCCTCGAGCCCGGCGCGGATCATGGCGAGCGTCGAGCCCTTGCCGTTGGTGCCGGCGATGTGGATGACCGGCGGCAGGTCGCGTTCGGGGTGGCCGAGCGCGGCCAGGAGCCGCCAGACCCGGTCGAGCGTCAGGTCGATGATCTTGGGATGCAGCGCCATCATCCGCGCGAGGATGGCGTCCGAGCCGGGCCCTGCCGTCGAGTGCATGATCGGGTTCCGTGGTCAGATGGGGGGCCGGGGGACCGGGGTCAGCGTTTTGTGGCGGGCTGGTCCCCGGCGGGGGCGTCGGTTTGCGCGCCGGCCTCGGGCAGTGGTGCCGCGGCCTCGGCCGGGGCCTGCGCCTCGGGGCGGGGGAGTTCGCCGGCGACGGCGGGGGACTTGCCGGTGAGAATGCGCAGGATGGTGACGAGTTCGCGGCGCATGTCCTTGCGGTGCGTGACCCGGTCGAGCATGCCGTGGTCGAGCAGGTATTCGGCGCGCTGGAACCCCTCGGGCAGTTTTTCGCGGATGGTCTGTTCGATCACCCGCGGCCCGGCAAAGCAGATCAGCGCGTTCGGCTCGGCGATCTGCACGTCGCCCAGCATGGCGTAGCTGGCCGTCACGCCGCCCGTCGTGGGGTGGGTCAGCACGCAGATATAGGGCAGGCCCGCGTCCTTGAGCAATTCGAGCGCGACGGTGGTGCGCGGCATCTGCATCAGGCTCAGGATCCCCTCCTGCATGCGTGCGCCGCCCGCCGCGGCGAAAAGCACGAGCGGCACCTTGCGCTCGACCGCGCGTTCGCAGGCGGCGATGATCGCGTTGCCGACATACATGCCCATCGAGCCGCCCATGAAGGCGAAATCCTGCGCCGCGGCGACGATCGGCGTGCGCCCGATCTCGCCCTCGGCGACGAGCATCGCCTCGCGTTCGCCGGTGGCCTTCTGCGCGGCGCGCATCCGGTCGGGGTATTTCTTTTGATCGCGAAATTGCAGCGGGTCGGCGATCGGCTCCGGCACGGCGACTTCGGCGAAGATGCCGTTGTCGAAGAGCGCCTTGAACCGGGCGCGCGGCGTGATCGGCAGGTGATGGCCGCAGTTCGTGCAGACCTGCAGGTTGTCGCTGAGTTCGCGGTGAAACAGCATCGACCCGCATTCGGGGCATTTCGTCCACAGGTTCTCGGGCATCTCGCGGCGCGAGAAGAACGAGTTGATCGTCGGGCGGACGTAGTTCGTGATCCAGTTCATGGCGCTATCCGGCTGCGTGTGGTGCTGGGATACGCCCGTGGCGCGGCGAATGCAACGCGGGCATCAGCGGTGCCGCAGCCAGAGCCGGGCGAGCGCCCAGACAAGCGCCATCAGCGCCATATCGGCGACAAGCAGCGCTTCGAGCCCCATCGCGCCCGCGTTCACATCGGCGATGCGGAAAAGCGCGAGCCCGTCGAGCCCGGCCATCGCCGAGATCACCAGAACGGCGAGAACGTTGTTGGCGAAATGCAGCCCCCAGGCGATGCCGATGTTGCCGCTGCGCGCGGTCAGGTCAGCCGCGATGAGCCCGAAGAAGCCGGTGACCAGCACGATGAGCCAGGGCGAGACCGGCTCGATCCCCGGCGCGTAATGGGCAAGGCCGAAGAGCGCGGCAGGAAGGCCCATCCAGATCACGGGCGTCGCGAAGCGGGCGGCGAGTTGCTGCTGCATGTAGCCGCGAAAGACCACCTCCTCGGCCCCGGTCTGGATCAAGAGGCCGAAGAGCGCGAGCGGCAGGAAGGCCAGCCAGATGGCGGCGGGCGTGGCCGGTTCCAGCGGCGGGGCGAAAGGCAACAGCAGCAGCCCCGCCAGCGCGGCGAGCGCCGTCACGACGAGACCCGCGACGAAGTCGCGCAGCACCACCGGCCCGCGACCGATCACGCTGCCGAGGCTGCGGCCATGCAGCAGCCGCACCGCCGCCCAGGTGCCGACCCAGGGGCCGACGAAGGTAAAAAGAAGTGCGATGACCGACCAGGGATCGCCGCCGGGGCCGACGCCGCGCAATCCGGCGTTGAGCCGCTCCGGCCCGGGGATCAACCAGAGAAGGCCGCTCATCGCCGCGATCCAGCCGAAGTAACACGCCGCGATGATGCCCAGGCCCAGCACGAGGCGCCAGAGTTCGGGACGGCGGCGCGCGGGCGCGGTGAAGCGGGCGAAGGCAGGGGTCATGCGGGCTCCATCGGGGTCACGCGCCTTCATCTATGCGCAACGCCACGCGATCCAAGTCCCCGCCAGTGGCCCTTTCGACCAGGGGGCGGGGTCACTCCCGCCCGGTCATGCGCTTCAACCAGCCCTTTTTCGGCGCGTCTTCCGCGCCGGCGACGGGTTCCGGCGTGTCCTCGGCGGCGGGGCCTTCGATTTCTTCCTGGAAGCGCTTGAAGAAGGAATCGGCCATCTTGCGCGCGAAGCCGTCGATGATGCGGCTGCCGAGCTGGGCGAGCTTGCCGCCGACCTTCGCCTCGACATCGTAGGCCAGAAGCGTGCCCTCGCCGTCGGCTTCCAGCCGTACCCGCGCGATGCCCTTGGCGAAACCGGCCGCGCCGCCCTTGCCCTCGCCGGTCAGCGTGAGGCTTTCGTGCGGCACCTGTTCGGTGATCTGGACCGTGCCGGAGAAGCGGGCGCGCACCGGGCCGACCTTCTGCAAGACGACGGCCTCGTAACCCTCCTCGGCCGAGCCGGTGACGGTTTCGGCGCCCGGCATGCAGGTCTGCAGCATCGCGGGGTCCAGAAGGGCGGCCCAGACCGCTTCGGGCGCGGCGGCGATACGGCGTTGCTCACTCATCTGCATGGCGCTCCTCCATCCTGGGGAGTGGAACATACGGCCATTGCGGGCAGACGGGAAGTCCGCATGCGCCGGCGGAATGAGCGGGCATGAGAGGCGGCGCAGGGCCGGCGCCGCGTTCGTCGCGCGCCCATTGGCCTTGACCCCGCTGCCCGTGCGCCGCACCATCCGCGCACAAGAACGGAGATTGCCGTGACCGAGACCCCGATGTCGATCACCGCCGTGCAGGCATTGCTGGCCGGCGAGCGTTACGTCTGTTCGCGCGCGCTGGCGACGGTGAACTTCCTCGCGCTGAAACTCGGGCGGCCGCTTTTCCTGGAGGGCGAGGCGGGCACCGGCAAGACCGAGATCGCCAAGGCGCTGGCCACGGCGCTGGGTCGTCGGCTGATCCGGTTGCAGTGCTACGAGGGGCTGGATGCCGCGGCGGCGGTCTACGAGTGGAACTTCGCCGCGCAGATGATCGCGATCCGCGCCGCCGAGGCAGCCGGCGGTGCCGACCGCGACCTCATGAAGTCGGAGCTTTTCACCGAGGAGTATCTGATCGAGCGCCCGCTTCTGCAGGCGATGCGCCCGCAGGCCGGCGGCGCACCGGTTCTGCTGATCGACGAGGTCGACCGCACCGACGAACCCTTCGAAGCGTTCCTGCTGGAGGCGCTGTCGGATTTCCAGGTCACCATCCCGGAACTGGGCACCATCCGCGCGCCCGAGCCGCCCATCGTGATCCTGACCTCGAACCGCACGCGCGAGGTACATGACGCGCTCAAGCGCCGCTGCCTCTATCATTGGGTCGACTACCCGGGTTTCGAGCGCGAGATCGAGATTTTGCAGGCTCGCGCCCCCGAGGCGTCCGAGACGCTCAGCCGCGAGATCGTGGCCTTTGTGCAGCGCCTGCGGACGGAGGACCTGTTCAAGAAGCCCGGCGTCGCCGAGACCATCGACTGGGCGAAGTGCCTGCTGGCCCTCGACGTCCTCACGCTCTCGCCGGAGGTCATCTCGGACACGCTGGGCGCGATCCTGAAATACCAGGATGACATCGCGCGCCTGCAGGGGATGGAGGCCAAGCGCATCCTCGACGAGGCGCGCAAGTCGCTCGAGCCGGCCTGACGCGGCCCCGGTACGCGCGATGCCCGAATATCCTGACCTGCCCCTGCCCGAGGATGGCAAGCTCGTCCACAATATAACCCATTTCGGCCGCGCCCTGCGCCGGGCGGGGCTGCCCATCGGGCCGGGGCGGGTGCAGACCGCGATCGAGGCCGTGGCGGCGGCGGGGTTCACCGAGAAGTCCGATTTCTACTGGGTGCTGCACGCCTGTTTCGTCAACCGCCCCGAGGAGCGGGCGATCTTTCACCAGACATTCCGCCTGTTCTGGCGCGACCCGCGCTACATGGAGCAGATGATGGCGCTGCTCCTGCCCGCCCTGCGCGGGGTGCAGGAAGAAGACCGCGCCGCCGAGGCCGCCAAGCGCGCCGCCGAGGCGCTGCTGGCCGATGCCGGGATGCCGCCCGTTCCCGAAACGCCAGAGAGCGGCGACGAGGAAACGCGGATCGAGATCGACGCGACCGCCACCGCCTCGGCCGACGAGCGGCTGCGGACGCTCGATTTCGAACAGATGTCGACCGAGGAGGCGGCGGCGGCGCGGCGGATGCTTGGGCGGCTGTCGCTGCCGGTGAAGCCCCTGCCGACGCGCCGCCTGCGCCCCGATAGCCGCGGCCGCCGCCCGGACTGGGGGCGGACGCTCCGCGCGAGCCTGCGCACCGGGGGCGAGATCGCCGCCATCGCGCGCCGCCGCCCGGCGACCCGCTGGCCGGCGCTGGTCGTGCTCTGCGACATCTCGGGCTCGATGGCCGCCTATTCGCGGATGGTGCTGCATTTCGTCCACGCGGTCGCCAACCGGCAGGGCCAGGGCCAGAATCGGGGCTGGGCGAAGGTGCATGCCTTCACCTTCGGCACGCGGCTGACCAACATCACCCGCCACCTGCGCCAGCGCGACGTCGATGCCGCGCTTGCCGCCGCCGGGCGCGAGGCGCAGGACTGGCAGGGCGGCACCCGGATCGGCGAGAGCCTGCACGCGTTCAACCGCGACTGGTCGCGCCGGGTGATGGCGCAGGGGGCGGTGGTTCTGCTGATCACCGACGGGCTCGACCGGGGCGCGCCGGCGGATCTGGCGCGGGAAATGGAGCGGCTGCGGCTTTCGGCGCGGCGCGTCGTCTGGATCAACCCGCTCCTGCGCTGGGACGGGTTCGCGCCGCGCGCGCAGGGCGTCCGCGCCATGCTGCCGCATGTCGATACGCTGCGCACGGGTCATTCGGTCGCCTCGCTCGAGGCGCTCGCCGAGGCGCTGTCGGACCCGAAGGACCACGGCGAACAGGCGCGGCTGATAGGCATGCTCGGCGCCGAGAACTGAAGAGTACCCCCTGGGGCGATCCTGCGCCCGGGTGCACAAATTTGGGGAGACCGCTTGCCAAGGCTGTAACGTGGCCTGATTTTATACGTTTCCCGTCGCGGATGAAATGAATCGACAACTTCGGGCCCGACGATGAAATAAATCGACGAATCCCGGTCTGAGCAATTATTTCCGGCCCGCCGGGGCGGCTGAGATGCCGCTTCTTCCGGCCCGGGGCGGAAACCGGAAACGCCGGAACCGGTTTGCTGGACAGGCCATGTCGAACCGGACGGCAGAGAAAACACGGAGGCCGCCATGCCCGCCAAGACCGCCAAACTCTACCGCATGGAGATGCCCGACCATCACTGTCCCTTCGGGTTGAAGTCGCGCCACCTGCTGAAAAGTCAGGGCTTCGAGGTCGAGGACCACCCCCTGCGCTCGCGCGAGGAGACCGATGCCTTCATGGAGGCCGAGGCGGTGGAGACGACGCCGCAGGCCTATATCGACGGCAAGCGGATCGGCGGCTACGAGGAGTTGCGCGCCCATTTCGACAAGCCGCTTCCCGACCCCGACGCGCCCAGCTACCGGCCGATCATCGCGATCTTCGCCACCGCCTTCGCGCTGGCCCTGGCCGTCGTCTGGCTGCGCGGCGCGCCGATCCTGTCGATGGCGCTGGTCGAAAGCTTCGTGGCGCTTGGCATGACGCTTCTGGGCCTGCAAAAACTGAAGGATGTCGAGGGCTTCTCGACCATGTTCCTGAACTACGATCTGCTGGCGCGTCGGTGGGTCCCGTACGGCTACGTCTATCCCTTTGCGGAGACCTTTGCCGGCGTGCTGATGGTGGCCGGCGTGCTGATCTGGCTCGCGGCGCCGGTGGCGCTGGTCATCGGCACGATCGGCGCGGTCTCGGTCATCAAGGCGGTGTGGATCGAGAAGCGCGAGTTGCGCTGCGCCTGCGCCGGCAGCGGCACAAACGTGCCGCTGGGTCCGGTGTCGCTGACCGAGAACCTGGCGATGGTGGCGATGGGCTTGTGGATGTTCACGCGTTTCTATCTTCTGTGACCATCTGGCGTCTTTGACCGTCTGGCGGCATCATGGCCACCGGCGGAGGAAGAACGATGAGCAACGCACAGCATGACCGCATCCCCGAGATCGCGCTCGACTGGCACCGCGCCGGACAGGGCGCAGCGCTGGCGACGGTGATCGAGACCTGGGGTTCGGCGCCCCGGCCGGCGGGCAGCCAGCTGGCGGTGTCGGGCGCGGGCGAGATG
>SLKW01000170.1 GCA_007134405.1 Paracoccaceae bacterium | reverse complement strand
GATCGTTCATCTCGGCCCAGAAACTGTCGTCGGTGCGGGCGCGTTCGTACTCGGCCTCCAACTCCAGAATCAGCGGCATCAGGGTTTCGCTGACGAAGCGCCCGCCGAAATCGCCGAAGCGACCGCGCTCGTCAGGGCCGGTCATGTAGCTGTTGATCCGATCGTCGGGCATTGGGCACCTCCTGCGTCAGGAAGGGATGTAGCCCTTGGGCGGCGGCGGGTAAAGTGGTCTCCAGATAACCGGCCCGCAGGTGACCGCAGCCCTTAGCTGGCCGATTCCGGCGCATCTGCGCGCATGCGCGTACTTCGGCAAGGTACTGAAATAACGTGCTCTTCTGAAAAAATTAACCGCAAGGAAACCTTTGCGCAGGGGGGGCACGCCGACCGCGCGCGCCGAAACAGGCCAGCAGTCGAGCGAAGCCGCCCTTGCAGAGCCGTCCGCGGGCGCGGTTCTGCGCGGCAATCGCCAGCCGCAGGCGCAGCAACCCCGCTGCCCGTCAGGCTACGGGTGCCTGGAGCGCTGCCATGAACGCTTCGATACGGGCCGGATCCTTAATGCCCGGTGCGCTTTCCACCCCGGAAGAGACATCGACCTGCCGCGCCCCGGTAAGCCGGATCGCATCGACAACGTTTTCCGGGGTCAACCCGCCGGCCAGCATCCAAGGGACCGGCCAGCGGCGACCGGCAATCAGTCGCCAGTCGAAGGCAAGCCCGTTGCCGCCGGGCAAGGCCGCGCCGGGCGCGGGCTTGGCATCGACGAGCAGCATGTCTGCGACGCTGGCCTGTTCGGCGAGCGCCGGCAGGTCGGCCTCGGTCGCAATGCCTACCGCTTTCATCACCGGTAAGCCGAAACGGGCCCGAACACCGGCAACACGGTTGGGGGACTCATGCCCGTGCAACTGCACGATATCGAGGGGCACCTGATCCAGGACCGCCTCGATCACGGAATCCTCGGCATCGACGAAGAGGCCAACGCGCGCCAATCCGGGTGGCGCCGCCAGTGCGATCGCGCGCGCTTGCGCCGGTGTCACTGCGCGCGGCGACGGCGGGAAGAAGTTGAGGCCGAAATAGGCCGCCCGGACGCGCACCAGAACGTCGATATCCGACGGGCGCGTCAGCCCGCAGATCTTGACCTGGACAGCATCGCTCATCGCGCCGATTTCGGTTCGTCCACGATCTCGAGGATCTCGTCACGCGGACGGCGAACGGCCGGGACCGGCGTGGACCGCTCGGCGCTGCGGATCGCCTCCAGCTCGCGGCGGGACTGGGCCGCTTCGCGCCGTATCGCCCGTTCGCGCAGCCATTCCCAGATCAGGCCCAGAACCAAGCCAAGCCCGATCGCGCCACCGACGACGACGAAAAGCGGCAGGGTAATCTGCGCCTCGCGACCGACGAAGCTTGCGACCGTGTCGGGCCAGAGCGCGAGCGTCACGGATCCGCTGTTGGCAAGCGCCACCATCACGGCAAAGAGCAAGGCAATCACGAGAAGTGCATAGCGGAGATAGATCATGGCGCCGGGTCAGCCTGCTTTTCCGTTGAGACGATCGCGCAGGAGCTTGCCGGTCTTGAAGAAGGGCACGCATTTCTCCTCGACCTCGACGGCTTCGCCGGTGCGCGGGTTGCGGCCAACGCGGGCATCGCGCTGTTTGACCGAAAAAGCCCCGAAGCCCCGCAACTCGACCCGGTCGCCGCGGGCAAGCGCGGCGGTGATCTCTTCGAAGAACGTGTTCACGATACGCTCGACGTCGCGTTGATAGAGCTGCGGGTTTTCGTCGGCAATCTTCTGGATCAGTTCCGAACGGATCATCGCCTCCCCCCGGTGGCATGTTGGGTCGCCGATTGGCGCTGGTCCGCCTGTGGCGCTTTGGGGTGACTATAGGCGCTGATGGCGGGCACGCACAAACGAAAAGCGCGCAATATTGCGGGTTTGGCGAAAGATCGCGCGGCACCTGGGTACCCTGTCGCCGCCCCGCAGAGTGTGCGGGGACCGAATGCAACTGGAGCGTGCTCGCGGCAACCGAAGCCGAATCGCCTGCAACGGGATCGAGCGCGCCGGAAACGAGACGGGCCCCGCGCGACATGCGCGGGGCCCGATTGCACTGATGCAGGCTCGAGGGCGATCAGCTGCGGTCGCGCAGCGCGGCACCCAGGATATCGCCCAGCGAGGCACCCGAGTCGGACGAGCCGTACTGCTCCACGGCCTCCTTCTCTTCGGCAATCTCGCGCGCCTTGATCGACAGGCCCAGCTTGCGCGTCTTCGGATCGACCGAGGTCACGCGGACATCGACCTTGTCGCCGACCTGGAAGCGCTCGGGGCGCTGGTCGGCACGGTCGCGCGCCAGATCCGACCGGCGGATGAAGGACTTCGCGCCGTTGTACTCGACCTCGATCCCGCCATCCTCGATCGCGGTGACCTCGACGGTGACGATCGAGCCGCGCTTCACGCCATCGACCGCTTCCGAGAAGGTGTCGTTGCCGAGCGCCTTGATCGACAGCGAAATCCGCTCGCGCTCGACATCGACCTCGGAGACGGCGGCCTGCACGATGTCGCCCTTGCGGTAGTTCTGGATCGCTTCCTCGCCGCGCTGGTCCCAGCTCAGGTCCGACAGGTGCACCATGCCGTCGATGTCGTTGTCGAGGCCGATGAAGAGGCCGAATTCGGTGATGTTCTTCACCTCGCCCTCGATCGTGGTGCCCGGCGGGTGCGATTCGGCGAACAGCTCCCACGGGTTGCGCATGGTCTGCTTCAGCCCGAGGCTGACGCGGCGCTTGGCGCTGTCGATTTCCAGCACCATGACCTCGACCTCCTGGCTGGTCGAGACGATCTTGCCGGGATGGACGTTCTTCTTGGTCCAGCTCATTTCCGAGACGTGGACCAGACCCTCGACCCCCGGCTCCAGCTCGACGAAGGCGCCGTAGTCGGTGATGTTGGTCACGCGGCCCTTGTGCACCGAGCCGATCGGGAAGTTCGCCTCGACGGCATCCCAGGGATCGGCCTGCAGCTGCTTGATGCCCAGGCTGATGCGGTGGGTTTCCTTGTTGATCTTGATGACCTGGACCTTGAGGGTCTCGCCGATCGACAGGATCTCGGAGGGGTGGTTGACCCGACGCCAGGCCATGTCGGTGACGTGCAGCAGGCCATCGACGCCGCCGAGGTCGACGAAGGCGCCGTATTCGGTGATGTTCTTGACCACGCCGTCGGCAACCATGCCCTCGGAAAGCTTCGAGATGATCTCGGCGCGCTGCTCGGCGCGGGACTCTTCCAGGATGGCGCGGCGCGAGACGACGATATTGCCGCGGCGGCGATCCATCTTGAGGATCTGGAAGGGCTGCTTGAGGCCCATCAGGGGCCCGGCGTCGCGCACGGGGCGGACATCGACCTGGCTGCCGGGCAGGAACGCCACGGCGCCGCCCAGATCGACGGTGAAGCCGCCCTTGACGCGGCCGAAAATCGCGCCCTCGACGCGATTCTCGTCGGCATAGGCCTTTTCCAGACGGTCCCAGGCGGCCTCGCGGCGGGCCTTCTCGCGGCTGACGACAGCCTCGCCGCGGGCGTTCTCGACACGCTCCAGATAGACCTCGACCTCGTCGCCGACGGCGATCTCGGGGGCCTCTCCGGGATTGGCGAATTCCTTCAGATCGACGCGGCCTTCCATCTTGTAGCCGACGTCGATGATGGCCTGGCCCGCCTCGATGGCGATGACCTTGCCGGTAACGACACTGCCTTCCTGCGGCGTGTCGATGTCGAGGCTCTCGTTCAGCAGGGCCTCGAATTCTTCCATGGTGGCTTTAGCGCACATGCAGTTACAGTCCTTCAGATGTGTTTCACTGGCCAGACGGTTGGGTCCGCCGGTCTTTCGTTTCCGATGCTATGGCAAAAGACGGGACGGGGTCGGTCTCGACCCTGCCCGTCTCGCTCATGCCGCTCGATGCGCGCGTCTATAGGCGTTGCGCGCTGCGCTGGCAAGCCCCGAGGGGCCGCTCAGGCATTGAGCATGTTGTGCTTGCGCGCGATGAACTGCTTGGCGGTCTCGACCGCGACCGCCGCATCGCGGCAGTAGGCGTCGGCGCCGATGGCGCGACCGAACTCCTCGTTCAGGGGCGCGCCGCCGACCAGAACGATGTAGTCGTCGCGGATCCCCTGGGCGACCATCGTGTCGATCACCACCTTCATGTAGGGCATTGTCGTGGTCAGAAGCGCCGACATGCCCAGGATGTCGGGCTCCTCGTGCTCCAGCGCCTCGAGGTACTTCTCGACCGGATTGTTGATGCCCAGATCGACGACCTCGAACCCGGCGCCCTCCATCATCATCGCAACAAGGTTCTTGCCGATATCGTGGATATCGCCCTTCACGGTGCCGATGACCATCTTGCCCATGCGCGGCGCGCCGGTTTCCACCAAGAGCGGCTTCAGGATCGCCATGCCGGCCTTCATCGCGTTGGCAGCCAGAAGCACCTCGGGGACGAAGAGTATCCCGTCGCGGAAATCGTGGCCGACGATCGTCATGCCGGCGACCAGCGCCTTCGTGAGGATGTCATACGGTGTCCAGCCCCGTTCGAGCAGGATGTTGACCGCTTCCTCGATCTCTTCCTTCAGACCGTCGTAGAGGTCGTCCATCATCTGTTGGACGAGTTCCTCGTCGTCGAGTTCGGACAGGATGATCTCGTCGTCTTCCGCCAT
>SLKW01000427.1 GCA_007134405.1 Paracoccaceae bacterium | reverse complement strand
CCCCCCGCACCCCCCGCCAAGGGGGGCGACGCGCCCCCCTTGGAACCCCGCGGACCAAATGCGCACTCAAGAAGGGCCCGGAGCCCGACAGGGAGAGACACATGGCAAGCACCGTGATCAGGAACGGCACGATCGTTACCCATGACCTGAGCTATGCGGCCGACGTGAAGGTCGAGGACGGCAAGATCGTCGAGATCGGGACGAATCTGCAGGGCGACACCGAACTCGACGCCACCGGCTGCTACGTCATGCCCGGGGGGATCGACCCGCACACCCATCTGGAAATGCCCTTCATGGGCACCTATTCGACGGACGATTTCGAAAGCGGCACGCGCGCCGCGCTTTCGGGCGGCACCACGATGGTTGTCGACTTTGTCCTGCCCGGGCAGGGGCAGGGCCTGATGGACGCGGCCAAGATGTGGCACAACAAGTCGACCCGCGCCAATTGCGACTATTCCTACCACATGGCGATCACCTGGTGGGGCGAGCAGGTCTGGGCGGACATGGAGGACAGCGTCAAGGCCGGGATCACCAGCTTCAAGCATTTCATGGCCTACAAGGGCGCGTTGATGGTCAATGACGACGAACTCTATTCCAGTTTTCGCCGCGTCGGCGACCTGGGCGGGCTGGCGCTGGTGCATGCCGAGAACGGCGATGTGGTCGCCGAACTCACCGCGAAGCTCCTGGCCGAGGGCAATTCCGGCCCCGAAGGCCACGCCTATTCCCGCCCGCCGCAGGTGGAGGGCGAGGCCACCAACCGCGCCATCATGATTGCCGACATGGCGGGCGTGCCGCTCTATGTCGTCCATGTCAGCTGCGAGGACAGCCACGAGGCCATCCGCCGCGCCCGCCAGCAGGGAAAGCGCGTCTGGGGCGAGCCGCTGATCCAGCACCTGACGCTGGACGAATCCGAGTATTTTCATGCCGACTGGGACCACGCCGCCCGCCGCGTCATGTCGCCGCCCTTCCGTAACAAGGAGCATCAGGCGAGCCTTTGGGCCGGGCTGCAGTCGGGCTCGCTTTCGGTCGTGGCCACGGACCATTGCGCCTTCACCACCGAGCAGAAACGCATGGGCGTGGGCGATTTTTCCAAGATCCCCAACGGCACCGGGGGGCTGGAGGACCGGATGCCGATGCTCTGGACCCACGGGGTGGGCACCGGGCGGCTGACCCCAAACGAGTTCGTCGCCGTCACCTCGACCAATATCGCGAAGATCCTGAACCTCTATCCGCAGAAGGGCGCGGTGCGGGTGGGCGCGGATGCCGACCTTGTCGTCTGGGATCCGAAGAAGGAAAAGACGATCACCGCCGGCAGCCAGCAATCGGCCATCGATTATAACGTCTTCGAGGGGCAGAAGGTGAGGGGCCTGCCGCGCTTTACCCTGACCCGCGGCAAGGTCGCGGTCCATGACGGCGAGATCCGCACCGAGGAGGGCCACGGCAAATTCGTGGGCCGAGAGCCGCGCCCCGCCGTCAATCGCGCGCTCAGCCAATGGAAGGAACTGACCGCGCCGCGGCCGGTGACGCGCACGGGCATTCCGGCGACGGGGGTCTAGGTGCCAGTCATCCGGGGTGTTCTGGAAGCCGCTCTTTATGCCGACGACCTGGATGCGGCGCGCCGGTTCTATTCCGGCGTGCTTGGGCTTGAAGAGATCGCGGCGCAGGAAGGACGGCATGTCTTCTTCCGCGCTGGGGCGGCGGTGCTTCTGATCTTCCGCCCCGAAGCCAGCCGCCGCCCGCCCGAGCCCGATGCGCTGCCGGTGCCGCCGCATGGGGCGGAGGGCGCGGGCCATGCCTGCCTGAGCGTGGCCGAGAAGGATCTCGCGTCCCTCGCGGAGCATCTGCGCGCGCACGGGATCGAAATCGAATCCGACTTTCACTGGCCGCACGGCCCCCGCTCGATCTATGTGCGCGACCCGGCGGGCAATTCCGTCGAATTCGCCTCACCCTCTCTCTGGGGCCTGTCCGAATGACCGTGACCGACGCGCCGGCGATCGAAGCCCGCAATCTGAACCTGGTCTTCGAGACGAGCGACGGTCCCGTCCATGCGCTCCAGGACGTGGACCTGACCATCCGCAAGGGCGAATTCGTCAGCTTCATCGGCCCGTCGGGCTGCGGCAAGACGACTTTCCTGCGGGTTATCGCGGATCTCGAACAGCCGAGCGCGGGAACGATCACCGTCAACGGCATGTCGCCCACGGATGCAAGGCGCGCCCGCGCTTATGGCTACGTCTTCCAGGCCGCGGGCCTTTACCCGTGGCGCACGATCGAGGGCAACGTGAAACTGCCGCTCGAGATCATGGGCTACAGCCGCGCCGAGCGCGCCGAACGGGCGCGGCGCGTGCTGGAGTTGGTTGAACTCACCGGCTTCGAGAAGAAATTTCCCTGGCAACTCTCGGGCGGCATGCAGCAGCGCGCCTCGATCGCACGGGCGCTTTCCTTCGACGCCGACATCCTCTTGATGGACGAACCCTTCGGCGCGCTCGACGAGATCGTGCGCGACCGGTTGAACGAGGAATTGCTGAAGCTCTGGGCGCGGACCGAAAAGACCATCGGCTTCGTTACGCACTCGATCCCCGAAGCGGTCTACCTTTCGACCAAGATCGTCGTCATGTCGCCGCGGCCGGGTCGGATCACCGATGTAATCGAAAGCCCGCTGCCGCGCGAACGTCCGCTCGACATCCGCGACAGCCGCGAATTCATCGAAATCGCCCATCGTGTTCGCGAGGGGCTGAGGGCCGGCCATGTCGACGATTGAACCCGCCGCCCCGCGCCACCTGGAACTGTCCGGCGTTTCGCCCCATCGGCCGAGGCGCAACGCATGAGGAACGTCGTGCCCGTCCTCACGGTCGTTGCTGTTCTGATCCTGGGTTGGTACGTGGCCGTCGTTCCGATGAACGCGCAATGGGAACGCGACCAGGCCGCGCGTGCCGGGACCGATCTTGCCTTCAGCGAACTCGTCGCGCGGACCATGACGCAATCGCGCCCCCGTCTGCCCGCGCCGCACCAGGTGGTCGAGGAGTTGTGGAATTCCACCTGGGTCGAGGAGCGGCATGGCAGGCGCGGACTTTGGAACACCGGCACGCTGTCGACCCGTAGCCTCGTCTATCATGGCTGGGTGACGCTTTCAGCGACCATGCTGGGCTTCGTCATCGGTACGGGGCTGGGCGTAATGCTGGCCGTCGGCATTGTCTACAACCGCGCGATGGATGCTTCGGTCATGCCCTGGGCCATCGCCAGTCAGACCATTCCGATCATCGCGCTTGCGCCCATGATCATCGTCGTGCTGAACTCGGTGGGCATCACCGGGCTCATCCCGAAGTCGATCATCGCCGCCTATCTGAGCTTCTTTCCCGTCGTCGTCGGTATGGTGAAGGGCCTGCGCGCGCCCGATGCGATGCAGCTCGACCAGATGAAGACCTGGAGTGCGGGCAACCTGCAGACCTTCCTCAAGCTGCGCCTGCCCTCTTCTATGCCCTATTTCTTCGCCTCGATGAAGATCGGCATCGCCGCGGCGCTCGTCGGCACGATCGTGGGCGAGCTTCCGGTGCAGCAGGGCGGGCTGGGCGTGCGGCTTCTGTCGGGCAGCTATTACGGGCAAACGGTGCAGATCTGGGCCGCACTTTTCGGCGCGGCGATCCTGGCGGCAACGCTGGTTGGCATCATCGGGGCCATCCAGCGGGCGACCCTGAAACGCATGGGGCTGGCGCAATGACGGCGCGCGCCGTGATCCCGACCTGGGCGCGTCCGGTGCTGGCGGTGGCGGCCCTCATCGCGGCCGTCCTGGTCCTGCGCCTTCCGGTCGCCGGGGCGCCCGATGCGCGGCTCCTGCTGCTGCTGGCGGTCTGGCTCGGGGCCTGGGGGCTCAACGCCTGGCTGGTTGCTGCCTTTCCGGGGCCGCAGGTGCGGGCGCTGGTCGCGGTCATCTTCGGTGTCACGCTGATCGTTCTGTGGGAACTCGCCACCCGGCTCTACGAGGTTCCGCGCGTCATCCTGCCGCCGCCCTCGATGATCGGCGCGCGCATCATGGCCTCGACCCAGACGCTCTGGGTCGATGTCGTGCAGACCTTCTTCAAGGGCGCGCTCGCAGGCTTCGCCATCGGCACCGGCGCCGCCATCCTGTTTGCCCTCATTGTTGACCGGTTCGACTTTCTGCGCCGGGGGCTTCTGCCGGTCGGCAATTTCCTCGCCGCCCTGCCGATCATCGGCACCGCGCCGATCATGGTCATGTGGTTCGGCTTCGACTGGCCATCGAAGGCCGCTGTCGTTGTCGCCATGGTCTTCTTCCCGATGCTGGTCAACACCGTCCAGGGCCTCGCCGCGACCGAGGCGATGCAGCGTGACCTGATGCGCACCTATTCCGCCAGCTGGGCGCAGACGCTTCTGGCCCTGCGCCTGCCGGCGGCCATGCCCTTCATCTTCAACGGGCTGAAAATCTCGGCAACGCTGTCGCTCATCGGGGCGATCGTTGCCGAATTCTTCGGCTCGCCCACCCGCGGCATGGGCTTTCGCATCTCGACCGAGGTGGGGCGCTTGCAGCTCGACATGGTCTGGGCCGAGATTGCGGTCGCGGCGCTGGTGGGCTCGACTTTCTACGGTTTCTGGGCTCTGCTCGAACGGCGGGTGACCTTCTGGCATCCGTCGCAGCGTAGCAGGTAACTGCCGGGCATGCCCCGGCCAACAAGGAGGTGACGACATGAAAGTGAAATTGACGAGT
>SLKW01000014.1 GCA_007134405.1 Paracoccaceae bacterium | reverse complement strand
TCGGTCATGCTTGAGGATGCAGATCAGCCGCACCCCTTCCTGCTGCAAATTTTCCAGAAGCGCGGCGAGTTCAGCATCGGGGCTCGACGTGATCGGCTCTTCCATGATCTTAGCAATTCGGCCCTCCATCCCATAATCGCGCAAGCCACGAAGTATGGCACTCTGATTCGCGACACCGACGAGGCGCCCGCCATCAAGAACCGGGAAATCCTTTTGGGTCCCTGCCAGTGTGAGGTCGACGGCGTGCGAAAGCGGCGCGTCCGGGGCCAGTGTCTGGAAGTCGGTGATCATCGCGCGTTCGACCGGTTTGCGGTGGAGCCGGGTTTCCACTTCCGAGGCGCTTGCCTCGGCTGCAGCACCAATCCAGACAAAGACCGCAATCAGGACCAGGAAGGGATTGCCAAAGAGACCGACGACGCCCAAAAAGATCGCCAGTCCCTGCCCGATACGCGCCGCCAGCTGTGTCGCCTTCAACCGTCCCATTCGGAAGGACAGCGCCGCGCGCAGAACGCGTCCTCCATCCATGGGAAAGGCCGGGATCATGTTGAAAACCGCGAGAAATATATTCGCGTAGAGAACGCTTTGCAGAAGGTTCGCCGGCATCAGAGTCGGCGCCGTTACCTCTTCTGGTGCCGCGGTGAAACCGATGACCAGAAAAAGCACGAGCGCGATCACGACATTCACCGCAGGCCCCATAAGTGCCACCACGATTTCCTTGCCAGGTTCTTTCGGCATCCGCTCGAGCATGGCTACGCCGCCAATGGGCAAGAGCGTGATATGCCGCGTGCCGATGCCGTAACGCCGCGCTGTCAGGGCATGGCCGTATTCATGAAGGACGACGCATACGAAGAGGATTGCAATGAAAGCAAGACCGAAGAGGACGCCCTCCATCGTACCTGTCTGCGCCCAGTAGATGAAGCCGACCCAGACAAAGAGGAGCGGGAAGGTCACGTGCATATAGAGGTCTATGCCCGCAATTCGTCCAAGTTTCAGCGACCAGCCCATGCCCAACTCCGTAAATTGTGCGGTGCGTCTTGCGACGTCATCCTATCACGTGTCTTGCCTTTCAGCCGGATCAAGGTGCACGGGGAGCGGGGCGCGGGCGCTGAAGCCGGCACCCCTCAGGCCGCATGTCTGTCCAGTAACGCGACCAGCGCGGCGCGATCTCGCTTCAACGTTCGCCTTCGCTCGACATTCTCAATGGAGTCGATTGCCTTATCAAGGGCTTCGAGCACCTGTTTCTCGCCCTCGACCAGCGGCTCCATCACATTCGTCGAAATGTCGTCGAACCAAGCACGCAATACCACGGCTGCGCGATTGACCCGACCGAGGATCGATTTGCCCCGAGCCAGGTCGTGCCCGTCCCGAGCAAGCATGGCAGCGACGGATTGAGCCTGCTGGATGTGAAGCACACGGAAATCCGAGACGATCTTCGCGAATTCGGGCTCTGCGACATCCAAAAGCGAATCGTAGCTTTCGATTGTGTAAACGAGCCTGTTGTGCAATTCGACGAGCGCGGCCACGCTCTGCGTGGCATCGCCAGACGGAACTGATCGATTTTTGGCCATGCTCGCCTTACTCCAGTCGTTGTCCAGCCCACGCTCGCTCGCGGTGAGGATTAACGTGCCGATGTATGAGGCGTTCCGCCACTTGCAAATGAAAAAACCGTTGCCCGAAACGGGCAACGGTAATCTTACATCGGTTCTTTCACCGTCGCGTTAGACAGGTGGCCGTCCCTGAAGCGCCCGCGCAAGCATCGCAATCAGGAAAAGCACCAGGAAGATAATAAACAGGATTTGCGCGATCGACGAAGCGGCGCCGGCGATGCCGGTGAAGCCCAACGCGGCGGCGACAAGGGCGATGATCAAGAATGTAAGGGCCCAGCCCAACATGACAGTCTCCTTTCGATTCTGGGTTCCGGACTAGCGGATTAGGAAGGCAACGCCTTGTATCTTCTCCGGTTCCATGACGGATATTGATTACGGCCAATCGCTTGAGACTTGGCTTTGGGAACCTTGAGCGTTCCGCATCGTTGATTAAGTTAGCTGCAAGCGCTGCAAGAAACGTCGAAAGGAGCGCAACATGTCGTCGCCGAAGACAAACCTTGAAAAGCAGAAGAGACGTCACTGGGGGCCGCTTGTGGGCATCGCCGTCGCACTTACGGTTGCTGCGGTACTGCTGCTTTGGTTGATGGGCTACATCGCTGATACCGACACGCCGGATCCGGCACCGGATCCCGCAATCGAGGAAACAGAACCCGGTGCAGGCATTCCGGGCGAAGGCACCCCGGCGACGCCGATCGAACCAGAAGCAGAAAACTCGGTCGTCGAAACGCCACCCGCGCCCGAAGACTGAAAACGAACGAAACCAACGTCACGGAAAAAGGCAGGGGGCTCCCCTGCCTTTTGATTTTGGTGCTATGAGCCTGGGACGTTATTGAAACAGCGTTTCGGTCGATGAGAAGAACATGGCCTGCGAGACGGCCGATCGCACTTGCTCGACCGTGAAGGGTTTGGTGATCAGAAATGCGGGTTCCGGCTTTTCGCCTGTAAGCAGTCGGTCGGGAAACGCAGTGATGAAGATGACGGGCACATCCCCGATGTCCTTCAGGAGTTCCGTGACCGCATCGATGCCCGACGAATTGTCCGCAAGCTGGATATCAGCCAGAATCAGATCCGGACGTTCTTTCGTCCCCAGGTCGACAGCCTGCGTGCGGGTCCGCGCAATGCCTGTGACCGTATGCCCCATATCCGTCACGATGTTTCGGATATCCATCGCGATTAGGGGCTCGTCTTCGATCACCATGACCTTCCCGCGAATGCTTGCGTCCATCTCGCGGTAGGCGATGACGATAAGTTCTTCGGCCTCGGACCGATTGATCTGCATGATCCGCGCGATTTCATCGTGGTTGAACTCTTCCACGGTGCGCAGCAGCAGTGCCTCTCGCGTATTCGGCGTGAGACGCGCCAGATAAGCCTGCGCCCGAGCTTCCGGAGAGTTGCTACCGGAATCCGGCCTGTCACCGACCGGTGACCCCGTCGTTTGCCAGACCGTGTGAAATGCACGAAAGAGCGCGATGCGTGGCGACTCGTCGGTGGCCAGAAGCGAGCGATCGGCAAGAATCGCCTCCAGGGTCGCTGCAGAATACCTGTCGCCGGTATCCTGAGAACCGGTGAGCGCACGCGCATAACGGCGCAGATAGGGAAGCTCGGCGGCGATGCGAAGCGCCATGTCGCGGCTGGTACTGGTGTCGGAACTCGTTTTCTTGGCGTCGGTAGAGTTGGGTGTTTCGCTCATGGCCACTCACTTTTTCGATCTGCAGGGAACCGAACGCACGAATGCAACGTTGGTTCCCCAACGGCGGCAACCTTTCCGCCTTGGATTGCAATTCTCGGCGCATAGGCCCAGACTGACTTCGGGGAACATAGTAAAGCATGATGATGACCGACGAAACCCGATCCTCCCGCGAACCCGTCTCAGTGCCCCCCGCGGTCGAGCGTCAAATCGATGAAAACCTCAAGCTTCTGTATCAGCAGCAGTTGCAGGACGATTTACCCGACTCGCTCAAGGCACTGGTCGAAAAGCTTCGCGCGAAGGATCAGAAACGATGAACCAACGATCGCCTCAAAGGGATGAAAAACCCTTCGACCCGCGCGACGAGATCATAGAGCACCTACCATCCTTACGCGCCTTCGCGATGAGCTTGACACGCAACCCGTCGGCGGCGGATGACCTGGTGCATGACACGATCGTCAAGGCGTGGAGCAAGTTCAATCTCTACAAACCGGGCACGAACTTGCGGGCCTGGTTGCTCACCATTCTGCGCAACACCTATTACTCGGGCAGGCGCAAGCAGGCGCGCGAGGTGTCCGATACCGATGGCGCCATGACCGAACGGCTTGCAAGCAAGCCTGACCATGACGGTCGGCTTGCGTTGGCGGACCTCGCGTCTGCCTTCGCCCGCTTGCCCGCCGAGCAACGAGAGGTTCTGGTCTTGGTGGGCGCCATGGGCTTCTCGATCGAGGAAGCGGCGCAGACCTGCGGTTGTGCTCCCGGCACGGTCAAGAGCCGCGCTAACCGGGGCCGGCGCGCCTTGGCGGATCTGCTCGGGCTGAATGAGGGAGAAGGGATGGATCTGACCGAAAACACCACTCTTGCGGTGATTTCGGCCCAGGCGGTCGCAGGCTAACGTCTTATGGCGCGCCGGTTGCCCGTTTTCCTGTCCGGGATGACAGACCGTCTTGCCGTCCGTTTGCTTCTGCTTCTTTCTCTCGCGCTCCTCCCGCTTGGCTTGATCGCGGTTCACACCACCGCTGAAGCACTCAAGACCGCTCGACAGGGTGCCGAGCGCGCATTGATCGGCTTGACCGCCGACGCCGTGGCGGGCAAGCGCGCACTTATCGAGAGCGCGCTATCCTCCGGGCGTGCGCTGGGTCCGCTTGTCATTGAGCGGCTGGACGACTTGGAAGAATGCCATGCGCTGCTTGGCGATTACGTAAGTCGTTCAGGCGTTTATAATTTTGCCGGATTTATCGAGGCCGACGGCCACATGCGCTGTGTCTCGTCGGGGGAGGCGACCGACTTTTCAGCAAGGGCGACATTTCAAGAATTGTTGGACCAACCACGAACGATTGTCACTGCGATGACCCGTGGCACCGCTACCGACGAAGCAGTGGTGATCGCCACACAACCCGTTTACTCGGGCACCTCGCTTGAAGG
>SLKW01000022.1 GCA_007134405.1 Paracoccaceae bacterium | reverse complement strand
CGAAGGCGGGCGCGGTGGCAAGCGCGATGACGCTGGCGGCGATGGCAAGATGCTTTTTCATGGTCTCTCCTCTCAATGACGGGAAGCCCCATCGGCTTCGCGCTATGAACGCATGAAACACGAAAACAATCCCGCCGTTCGCGCGCCGGGCGCGCCTTGGGCGAAAAACCGCTCCGTCCCTCGACCGGCGGGTCCAGGGCGTTCGGCAAGGGCGTTCGGTCCTGCCGACCGGTCACGCGTCACTCTTCAGGCAACAGCAGCAGGATCCGCGGCAGGTCGAACCCGGCGGCTTCCTCGAACCGGATGCGAAGCTCCGCGACCTGCGCGTCGATCCATACCCTGGCCTCCAGCTCTCCCTCATACCACCAATGATGGTAGCGCCGGTGGCGGTCGTATTCCTCTTCCGGCGACCGCCAGTCGAGCACCGTGTAGGGCAGGACCTCCTCGCCGCCCCGGGCCGGAATCAGGCGAAGGCCCAGAACGTTCTCGGGCCGATGGAAGCGCCAGAGGGTGGCGGCGCCCTCGGTTCGGCCGGTGGCAAGCGCGTGGATGGGCACTTCGCGCAGCGGAGCTTCCGGGGCGAGGGCGCCGAAGACGCCGATGCCGGCCGCGCGCAGAACCTCGAAACTGCGTTCGAGTTCGCGGTGCCAGTACTGACCGCCTGCTTCGGGAAACGGCAACAGCGTGCGATGGTGGCGCGCGATGAGCCGCGAGGCGGGCAGGCCCTCTTGCAGATCCTGGGCGAAGGCATCGAAGGCGCCGGCACGCGCGCGGCCCGCCTCGATCCCGCGCATGGTGTTGAACACCATCGCCATGGCCGCAAGCACGACAAGGCTTCCCCGGAGGGTCGGCGCGATCCTCCCCCGGCCGAAGGCTCCCCAGGCGAAATAGAGCCAGGCCAGGGCCGGGGCCGCCATCAGGTAGTAGCGCGGCGGAAAGACCGTGGCGCCCGGCCGGCCGATGCCGACGCTCAGCGCAAGACCGGCGAGCCCGACGAGGAAAAGCCCGAGCGCGATGGCCCGTTCGCGCGCCCTTCCCTCCTGCGACCGCAAGGCGGCGATCAGCGCGACCGCGCCGCTCATGCCCAGGCCCAGGATCACGATGAAGGACCAGGGCCGAAGGCCCGCGACCGCGGGGGCGAGGCCCTGGGTGAGAAACAGCCCCGTCGTCACCGTCACCTGCAGGAGGTCACGCGTCGCGCGGATCGTCGGCGCCAGATCGATGAAATAGAGCGGCACCAGCAAAACGGCGAGCGCCGCGCAAGCCCAGATTCCGACCGCCAGGAGCCGGGCATGGCGCGCGCCGCTGCCCCATTGCAGCCAGCCGACAATGACCAGCCATGCGGCGAGCCCCGGCACATAGGCAAGGCCCGGCACGCCGGACAACGGCAGCGCGACCACCGCGAGGCTGCACACGAGGGCACGCGCGGGGACCGGACGCAACCCGTCGCGCACCATCACCGCAAGGATCACGAGCACCAGAAAAACCGGAATGACCTGGGTGACCTGCCAGCCCCAGAGGAAGTTCTGATGGTGCCCGACATGCAGCAGGAGGAGCGGAAACAGCGCATCCGAAAGGGCGACCCGCCCGCGGACGGCCGCCGCCGCGCGGATGAGAAGCGCCGCCGCCGTCGCCAGCAGAAGGACGTTTGCAAACATCGCGGCGCGGAAATTCCAGCCGCTCGCCTCGTAGAGCCCCAGAAGGACCAGCTTCGGAAGCGGGATGCGGTGGTCGTTATGCGCGCTCCACAGCCATCGCAGATCGAGCTCCCGCGCGCCGGAGAGAAAGACCACCATCCCCCATTCGTCGTACCAGGGGGCATTCGCGCCGAACCCCGCCACGAAGAGAAGGGCGCCCAGCAGCATCGCCCCCCAGAGCCCCCATACCACGCCGGCCGCCCAGAACCGGGTCGCGGAGAAGCCGCCTGCCCCTCGTGCCACGGCTCGATCCATGTCCCTCGACCACCCTGCGACGCGCCAGGGTTTTATGTCACAGGCGAACCGGAGCTGTCGAGCAGCGCGCCATCCTTCATCCTTCGCGCACGGCGCAGCGTTTCGCGCGCGAAACGCTCCCTCTTCCCGGCAAGCTTCCCGGCAAGGCAGGCCGGCGTGGCGCGGAGGGCTCGGCTTTCCGCCGACCGGCCTTCGGGGCGGCGGGCGGCTTTCCGCCCGGGGATGGACGGGGGATGGAACGATCGCGCCACGGGCTCGTTGGCTGCGTTCCAAGAATGAAAAAAGAAGGTGCCACCGCCCGGGCATGAGGTATCGCAGCGAAATCGACGGGCTGAGAGCAGTTGCCGTCGTCCCGGTCATCCTGTTCCACGCGGGCTTCGGGCTTTTCGCCGGGGGCTATGTCGGCGTGGACGTCTTCTTCGTCATCAGCGGCTATCTCATCACCTCGATCATCATCGGGGAAATGGCCGAGGGCCGCTTCAGCCTGGCGCGCTTCTACGAACGCCGGGCGCGGCGCATCCTGCCCGCGCTTTTCTTCGTGGTGCTCTGCTGCCTGCCCGCCGCCTGGTTCCTTCTGCCACCGAGCGACCTGCGGGAATTCGCCCAGGGCGTGTTCGCCACCGCCACCTTCTCGGCCAACATCCTGTTCTGGCAGAGGAGCGGCTATTTCGACACCGACGCCGAGATGAACCCGCTCCTGCACATGTGGAGCCTCGCGGTCGAGGAACAGTTCTACATCCTCTTCCCGCTTCTGCTGATGGCGACCTGGCGGCTCGGCCCGCGTGTGGTTCTGGCGACGCTGGCGGCGCTCTTCGCGGTCAGCCTGGGCCTGGCGCAATGGACGGTCCAAGACAGCCCCTCGGCGGCGTTCTACCTGCTCCATACCCGCGCCTGGGAGCTGCTGATCGGCGCCTTCGCGGCCTTCTACCTGCAGAAGAACACCCTCGCCACGCCGCCCTGGGCGAACGAGCTGCTCTCCGCGGCGGGGCTGGCGGCGATCGTCTTCGCGATCTTCGCCTTCGACGGCGCCACGCCCTTTCCCAGCCTCTACGCGCTGGTCCCGACGCTGGGCACGGTGCTGGTCATCCTTTTCGCTGCGCCCGGCACGCTGGTGCATCGGGTGCTGTCGGTGCCGGGCGTCGTCACGGTGGGGCTGCTGTCCTACAGCCTCTATCTGTGGCACCAGCCGCTTCTGGTCTTCTTCCGCTTCCTGCGCGAGCCGGGCGTGCCCGAGATCGCCGCCCTCGTCGCGCTGGCGTTCCTGCTTTCGCTTTTCACGTTCCGCTTTGTCGAAAGGCCGGCGCGGACCCTGCCGCTCGCCACGCCCGGGATCCTCGCCGGTTCTGCGGCGGCGTTGACCGGGCTGGCGGCAATCGGGCTTGTCGGCCATCAGAGCCACGGCTTTCCGACGCGTTTCGACCCCCGGATCGTCGCCGCCCTGCACGAGGCGCGGGCCGAAAGCCCGGTCTTCATCGAGGACAATCGCCTCGACGACGATCGCTGCCGCTTCAGCCTCACCGGGATCGACGCCGAGAGCCGCGCGCGCATGGAAGACTGCCACGCCGCCTTCGGGCCTGGCGTGCTGGTCTTCGGCGACAGCCACGCGACCAATCTCTACCACGCCATCGTCCGCAACGCCGACGCGGCCTCGCACCCCTTCGTCATCGGGATTTCCGAAAACGGATGCCACCTGCCCGACGCGCCCGCCGCGTGCCATTACGACGATATCCTGGCGCTTCTTTCCGAAAACGACGCGCTCTTCTCGCACGCCATCTACGAGAAGGCGGGCTACCTGATGCTCGACGGGTCGCGGCGGGAGATCCGGGCCGAGGCGACCGATGCCTCGGAGATCCCGCCCGAAACCGCCGAAATCGAGGGCGTGCTGGACTTCCTGACGGCGCTTTCGCCCTTCACCGACGTCGTCTGGTTCGGGCCGCGGATCGAACCCCTGATCCGCGCCGAGGAGCATTATCGCGACAATTGCCGCATGGAGATCCCTGTCGATCCGTCCCAGAAGGAGATTTTCCATGAACTGGACGCCTATCTCGCGGCGCGTCTCGCCGCCACGCCGGAGGTCGGCTACATCTCGCAGATCGAGGCCTACGACTTCCGTTTCCCGCGCGACCTGGGAAGCTGCGAGGCCCTCTACTGGATGGACCGCAACCATTTCAGCGCCGCCGGCGAGGCCGCGTTCGGGCGGCGCTTCGACATTCTCGGGGCGCTCGAGGCGGGGTGACGCGACGATCCGCAAGAGGCGTTCTCGGGGGACGGTATCGGGCGGGGTGTTTCGCGCGCGAAACGTTCGGGCCGTTCGTCGCCGAAATCCGTGACGCACGGGGGCGCTCTGGGGGCTCCGCCCGTTCGTCGCGGAATTCGTGCCAGGGGCACGAATTCCGGGCGCCCCTCACCCCAGCCGCTTTTCCAGCCAGCCGAGGAAGGCGCGGTCGGGGCTGCGCAGGCGCGGGCGGCCCGAGCGCAGCCAGAATCCCTGCCATTCCGCGACCAGCGCATGTACGTCCCAGCCCGGCGCGCGGGACCGCGCGCGCGCGAGCGTGGCCTCCGACAGGATCGGCGCGGCGCCGGGCTCGATCACCGCGGCGCGCGGGGCGATGCGGAAGATGTCGCCCGGCTCCTCGGCCAGGGCGTAATCGGGCAGGGTGTCGGCGGCGATCATGTCGCGGATCATCTTGCGGAAGACCCGCTTGGGGCTGGCCGAGCCCGACTTCTTCAAAAGCACGTCGAGCGAGACGCGCCATTCGGGCTGGTG
>SLKW01000496.1 GCA_007134405.1 Paracoccaceae bacterium | reverse complement strand
GTCCCGAGGGGAGGCGGGACCCCGCCCTTGATAAATATTCACGAACCTATATATGTCCCCCGAACGCGAATAAACGGAGGGACATACCCATGACCGCATCACCCATCGTCAAGACCTTCTTCGACCGCCCCACCGGCAGCCTGCAATACGTCTTTCACGACCCCGAGACGATGAAGGGCGCGATCGTCGATCCGGTGTGGAACTACTATCCCGAATCCGCCTCGACCACGACGAAATGCGCCGACGAGATCCTGGCCTATGTGAAGGAGCAGGGGATCGACATCGTCTGGATCCTCGACACGCATCCGCATGCCGACCATTTCAGCGCCGCGCCCTACCTGGCCGAGAAGCTGGGCGCGCCGCGCGCCATCGGCACCAAGGTGCGCGACGTGCAGAAGCTCTGGCAGAAGCTCTACAACCTGCCCGCCGACTTTCCGACCGACGGATCGCAATGGGACCGGCTGTTCGAGGAAGGCGAGGAATTCATGGTCGGCACCATCCCGGTGCGCGTGCTTTTCTCGCCCGGCCACACGCTTGCCTCGATCACCTATGTCGCGGGCGATGCGGCCTTCGTGCATGACACGCTGATGCATCCCGAAAGCGGCACCTCGCGCGCCGACTTCCCGGGCGGCTCGTCCGAGGTGCTGTGGAACTCGATCCGCGAGATCCTCGACCTGCCGGGCGAAACGCGGCTCTTCGTCGGCCATGACTACCCCGAAGAGGGCGGGGCCCCGAAGGACGCGGCGACCGTCGCCGAACACCGGGCGCACAACAAGCACGTGCGCGACGGGATCAGCAAGGACGCGTTCATCGCCGAACGCGACAAGCGCGACGCGACGCTGACTCTGCCCGACCGGATGCTGGCCGCGCTGCAGGTCAATATCCGCGGCGGCCGCGCGCCCGAGCCGGAAAGCGACGGCTACAGCTACCTGAAGATCCCGATGAACAAGTTCGATCCCCGCTGAATCGAACGCCGCCGTCACGAAGCCTTTACGCTTCGGCCATAGAAGATCGGTGTTTTCAAGGGTGCATTGTATCGGGCGGAGCTGCGGCTCCGCCCTTTTTCGTCAGCGCGTGTCGGTCAGCTTTTCTGGGCCAGCCAGCGCGCTTCCAGCTCCTCGATGGCGCGGATGCGGTCCTCGCTGCTGGGGTGGCTCGCCAGCCATGCGGGCGGCGCGCCCGCCATGCCGGTCAGCCCCTGCAGCTTGGTGAACAGCGCCTTCTGCGGCCCGGTGCCGATGCTGGCCTTGGTCAGGAGCGCGGCGGCGTATTCATCCGCCTCGTATTCGTCCGACCGGCTGAGCCCGGCCGCCAGCAGCGTCACGATACCCGAGGCGATGAACGGCCCGATCCCCGGCAGGAAGCGGTTGAAGACGGTGGCCAGCGCCACGCGCATCGCGTTCTGGCCGGAAAAGTCGATCATCCGCTTGCGGGTGTGCCCCAGCGCCACATGCCCCAGTTCGTGCGCGACGACCGAGGCCAGCTCTTCGGCGGTGACCTGGCCCGCGTGGTATTTCTGCAGAAAGCCGCGGGTGATGAAGATGCGCCCGTCGGGTGCGGCCAGCCCGTTGACGGGTTCGATCTCGTAGACATGCACCTTGATCTTCGGCAGGTCGAGCGCGCGGGCCATCCGCGCGCACAGATCGTTCAGCCGCCGGTCGGCCAGCAGCGTCGAGCGCGAATCAAGCTCGCGCCGCGTCCGCCAGGACGAGAACTGGTACATCAGGACCGCATAGCCGATGGGCAGCAGAAGCGTGGTGAGCTTGATCATGTGCCAGATATGGCGCGGCAGCCCGCCCGGAACAAGATGCGCCGCGCCGTTGTGATCCCTCATAGAAGCAGCATCACGCCCAGCATCGCCGCGAAGGAGGCCGTGACCAGCGCCCCCAGCGCGCCGTTCTCGACATGCTCGCTCGCCTCGGGCAGGAGTTCGGAAAAGACCATCCACAGCATCGCGCCCGCGGCCAGGCCCAGCCCGACCGGCAGCCACGGCGCGAAGGCGAGAACGAAGAGGAAGGCGGGCACGGCCAGAAGCGGCTGCGGCAGGCTCGATCCGATGGCGAAGAGCCCGGCCTTGAGGACCGAGGCGCCGCGCGGCACCATGACGAGCGCGATCGCCAGCCCCTCGGGGATGTTGTGCAGCGCGATGGCCAGCGTGATGAACTCGCCCAGCCGCTCGCCCCCGCCCCAGGCGACGCCGACGCCCACGCCCTCGGCCGCGGAATGGGCGGTCATCACGGCCATGATCAGGAAGATCTTGCGGCGGGCGTGGGCACGCTCGGTCACCTCGGATTGCGAGGGCAGCAACGTCTTGGCCAGCCAGATCAGCCCCAGCCCCGCCGCGATCCCGGCCAGCGTGCGCAGCGGGTGCAGGTCGAACCCTTCCTGGATCAGGCTGAAGGAGGCCGCCAGCATCAGCCCCGCGGCGATCGCCGTGCCGACCGCCTGGGCGTGCACGGTGGATTTGCGCATGGCCAGCAGCGGCAGCGCGCCGAGCCCGGTCGCCAGCGCCGTGATCAGGGCGGCGATAAAAACGATCAGGACGGTGGGTTCGGTCATCGGGGCCTCTGGCTGGGGAACTGGCTGGGGCCGCGCCCACGCTGGGCGGACCGGCGCGGGGTGTCAAGCGCTGCGGGCGCATTGACGCGGCGCGCCCGGCGCGACACTCTGCCCCGCCCACGACCGGAGGTTCGCCCCTTGCCCGCTCTCGCCCCGCCCGATTTCGTTCTGCCCGCCGCCGCCACCCCCAGCCTCGCCGTGGCCGGCACCGGGGCGCGCTTTCCGCTGCGCCGCATCTTCTGCGTCGGGCGCAACTATGCCGAACATGCGCGCGAGATGGGCCACGACCCCGACCGCGAGCCGCCCTTCTTCTTCACCAAACCCGCCGACGCGGCCTTCGACGCGCCCGAGGGCGGCGGGGTGGCGATCCCCTTTCCGCCCGCCACGCGGGACCTGCATTTCGAGATCGAGCTTTCCGTCGCCATCGGCCAGGGCGGCGCCGATATCGCCGAGGCCGCGGCGCCGGCGCATGTCTTCGGCCATGTCGTCGGCATCGACCTGACGCGCCGCGACCTCCAGGCGCAGGCGAAAAAGGCCGGGCGGCCCTGGGACATGGCGAAGGGCTTCGACCTCTCGGCGCCGCATGGGGCGATCGTGCCCGTCGCCGACTGGAACAGCCCGGCATCGGGGGCGATCTGGCTCGATTGCGACGGCGCGCGCCGGCAGGAGGCCGATCTGGCCGCGATGATCTGGCCGGTCGCGGGCATCATCGCCACGCTCAGCCGCCTGGTGCGGCTGGCGCCGGGCGATCTGATCATGACCGGCACGCCGGCCGGCGTCGGCGCCGTGGGGCCGGGGTCGGTTCTGCGGGGCGGCGTCGACGGCTTGCCCGGGGTCGAACTGCGCATCGGCTGACGCTTCGGGCCGCAACGACCGGACCCCTTGCCCGCACCGGCCGGTTGCGAAAGACTGCGCCTCACGCGCCAGCCGGAGGGCCGCATGAGCACGCCAAGAAAACGCCATTTCCCGCCGCCGCCGCTCGTGCCCGACCCGCCGGGCCTGTGGCGGCGCGTGCCGCCAGCGATCTTCCCGCCGATCATGGGGCTTTTCGGCCTCGGCCTGGCATGGCGCATGCTCGGCGCCGAGCTTCCTGCGGTCGCCGGACTGGCCGAGGTCTTCCTGGGCGGGGTGATCCTGGTCTTTCTCTTCTCCGCGATCGCCTGGAGCTCGAAACCCTTCCGCCGGCCCGGAGTGTTGGACGAGGAGTTGCGCGTTCTGCCCGGCCGAGCCGGCGTTGCCGCGGCGGTCCTCTGCGTGATCCTGACCGCGGCGGTGCTCGTCCCCTATGCGCCCGCCGTGGCGCGGGGCCTTGCCTGGGGCGGAATGGCGCTTCTCCTCATCCTCGGGATCCGGGTCGCGCAAGCCTTTCTCTCAGGCCCGGAGGAGGCGCGCGTGGTGACCCCGGTCTTTCACCTTGTCTTCGTGGGCTACATCCTCGCGCCGCTGGCGCTGGTGCCACTGGGGCAGGGGGGGGTGTCGTCGGTCATCTTCTGGCTGACGCTGGCCGTGGCGGCGGCGATCTGGGCCAAAAGCCTGCGCCAGATCGCAACCCGCATCCCGCCCGCGCCGCTGCGCCCGCTGCTGGCGATCCATCTCGCACCTCTCAGCGTTTTCGCCACCGTCGCGGCGCTTCTGGGCTGGGGCACGCTGGCGCTTGTCTTCGCGCTGGCCGGGCTCGCGCTGCTGGTTGTGCTGGTCGCCTCGGCGCGCTGGCTGCTCGCGGCCGGGTTCACGCCGCTCTGGGGCGCGCTGACCTTTCCGCTAGCGGCGCTCGCCTCGGCGGTGCTTGCGGCGGTGCCGCACCCGGCGGGTCGCTGGTTCGGCGCGGCGCTGGTTCTGGCCGCGACGGGGCTTACGATCCCCGTCGCGGTACGGATCCTTCGTGCCTGGTCACAGGGCGGGCTGGCGGCGAAAACAAACGCCGCGACGGTCTGAGCGACGTGCCGACCGGGTGGCCGACCGCCGCCTGCAAACCCGCCAGCGAAAAGTTTCGCTGTGGTTAATGCGGGTCGATAATCACTGATTTCTCAGTGCGTTACCAGGGGTGCGCAATTTTGTGCACTCCTTGGGAAACGGCGCTCAGCCCGCCTGAAAATGCTTCGACAGCTTCAACCCTTGGCCCTGGTAGTTCGAGGCGATCCCCGCGCCATAAAGCGTCTCGGGCCGCTCCAGCATCC
>SLKW01000120.1 GCA_007134405.1 Paracoccaceae bacterium | reverse complement strand
CACCTGCGCTTCTGGTCCTCGCGGCGGTGCGGGCTTCGCGGGAGCCGTGGTGCGCGCCTCCAGCTTCGGTGTTGGCATCCTGAAGTGTTCCTATCCTGATCCCGGCACCTCCGGCTGGCGCGCGCGCGGCCCTCGCCGGGGACAGGAGCGCCGGCCCGTCATGTGGTCCGGCTTTCGAGCGTTACTTGCTGAGGAAATTGGAGCAATGCCTCATCCTTGATGCGGATCAAGGTCGGCGAACGGCGGCGGGCGTAGGGCCGCTGCATGATCCCGGTGCCAGAAGCGCCAAGAAACGGAAGGACGTTCCGCATGAGCCTGAAGCATCGCATCCTGGCGCTCGTCGTGCTGGCGCTCGCTCTCGCCACAAGCACCGGGGCGCGGGCGGAGGACCCTGCGCGCGCTGCCCGCCTCGACGCGCTGGCCGGTGGCTTCATGGCGACCGAGCAGGTGCCGGGGGCGATTGCGGCCGTGGTGGCGGGCGATGATGTCATCCTCCGCGGCTGGGGTTATGCTGATCTCGACGCGCGTGTTCCTGCCGGACCAGACGATGTGCGCTTCGAGATCGGCTCTATCACCAAGCTCTTCACCTGGCTGGCAGTGATGATGCTGGTCGAGGAAGGGCAGCTCGAACTGCAAGCCGATGTGGCGGGTTACCTGCGCCAAACCTCCGTGCCAGGAACCGAGCCCCTCTCGCTGGCGCAGTTGATGAGCCACCGGCCCGGTTTCGAGGACAGCTACGCGATTTTCGACCAGCAGATCGCCGCCATGCCCCGCCCGCAGGCACTGGCGGCCTCGGCGCCTGCGCAGGTCTTTCCGCGCGGGCAGGTGACCTCCTATTCCAATTGGGGTGTGGCGCTTGCCGGGCAAATCGTCGAGGACGTGTCCGGCCTGCGATACGAGGACTTTCTACAGACCCGCATCCTGGACCCGCTGGGAATGCACGACACCACATACAGCGAGGCGACCCGCCGCCCCGAGCAGCCGCCGCTCGCGCGCAGCTACCGCGTGCAGGGCGGCGTCAACCGCCCCGCGTTTCGTATCGACATCGGCAGCTTCGGTCCCGCGGGCAGCATCGCCACCACCGCTTCCGACATGGCGCGCTTTCTGCGCTTTCTGCTGGGCGACGGGGCACTCGACGGTGAGCGGTTGCTGCGACCTGACACCATGGCGCAGATGCGCACGCGGCTCTTCGATGATCGGCCGGAGGCGTCGGACGTGGCGCACGGCCTCCAGTCGCGTGCCCTGTTCGGCACCACCGCCTTCGGCCACGGCGGCGGGCTCAACGAGTTCCTGTCGAACCTCGTCTTCATCCCCGAACTCGACGCGGGCGTTTTCATCTCGCAGAACGGCGGGACAGGCGCGAGCCTTCCATTCCTTGGCCCCGACTTGATCCTCGGCGCGCTGGCGGCCGAGGCCGGCCTCGCGGCAGCTGCACCTACGCCCGTCCCGGACGCCGCCGCCCGTGCGACCGAGGCGGAGGGGCGCTACCTCAGCAATCGCCGCAGCTTTAGCGGCCCGACGCAGATTCTGGGCGCGCTGAGCACCTTTCCGGTCGTGGCGCAGGCCGACGGCGCGCTGCTCGCGCCCGCGCCGTGGCTTCAGGCGATGATCCGCCACGAGCCCGTGGCCCCAGACGTCTGGGAGGACGCGCTCGGCGATCGCCTGATGCTGATCCGGGACGCGGACGGCGTGGCCGTCCGGTTGGCTGACGGCACCGGGGTGCACACCTATGATCGCGCCCGGGGCATCGACGATCCGGTCTGGCTGGCTGCGGGTTTCGGCCTTGCTGCGCTCCTGTCGCTCACCACCCTGCTCGGACTGCTATGGCGGCACGGGATGCGGGGCGGGTCGCGCTCCGGAAGCCTGGCCGCTGTGGCGGCGCTGGCCGGGGCGGGGTCTGTCTGGATCATGGCCGCGGCTGGGATCGTCACCGCGCTGACCGCCGCCAGGCTTGGCTCGGAATTCGTGTTCGACCAGCCACAACCGACGCTGACGGCATTCATGGTCCTGGCGGACGTGGTGGCCGTCATGGCGGTGCTCGTGCTGCTGTCGCTCGTCCTTGTCTGGCGTGCGCCGGGCTGGAGCCTCGGGCGGAGGCTACACCAGAGCGTCTTCGCGCTGGCGCTGGTCGGGCTGGCGCTGATGATGCTGCACTGGGGCCTGGCCTTTGGCGGGTCGGTATAACGGCCACGCCTATCCTGCTGGCCAGGGGCGCCCTGTCGCCGGCGCCGCTCGGCTAATTGCGGTCCTGCCCACCGGCTCGGTGCCGGGGTGGCGAAGCAAGCGGCGGAGTCCGTCCTTGACCGGCATCAAGGTGGTCGGCGGCAGACCGTGCTAATCGTTTCCGGGTTTTCTGCCGCAGGCATGGCGCCGCCCGACATTTCCAGAACCCGCGACTGATCGCGGACCGCAGATATGAGGAGCCGGACCATGGACATGCGCCCGACCGATCCTACGCATACGCGCACGCTTTCCGAGCTGACCAGTGACGACCTCGCCCTCGCCGGCGGCAAGGGCGCGAGCCTTGGCGCGATGTTGCAAGCCGGCCTGCCGGTGCCCGAAGGCTTTGCGGTGCTGACCGAGGCCTATCGCGCCTTCGTCGCGCATAACGGCTTCCAGGAGTCGGTGCGGGCGCTGGTTGAGGACGTGCCGGGCGACGACCCGGAGGCACTTGCCGCGGCCGCGCAGGCGCTGAAAGACCGCTTTATCGCGGGCGAGATCCCGGCCGATGTGGCGACATCCATCGCCCGCGCCTATGCCGCGACTGGCGGCGGGCTCGTGGTCGTGCGCTCCTCGGCCACGGCCGAGGACCTGCCGGGGGCGAGTTTCGCCGGCCAGCACGACAGCTTCCTCAACATCGAGGGAGCCGAAGACGTCGCCGATGCCGTCCGCCGCTGCTGGGCATCGCTGTGGAACCCGCGCGCGGTCTCCTACCGCAAGCGGGTGGGGCTGGATACGACCGAGATCGGCATCGCCGTTGTCCTGCAGCGGATGATTGATGCAGACCGCTCGGGCGTTCTCTTTACCGCCAACCCGCTGGACCATCGGCGCGACCGGATGCTCTTGTCGGCCTCGTTCGGACTGGGCGAGGCGGTGGTGGGCGGCGATGTCAGTCCCGACAGCTGGGTGCTGGACGCCTCGGGCAAGGTGCTGGACCATCACCTCTCGGAGAAGCAGGTGATCACCGTTCGCGAAGGCAATAGCACTGTGAACCGCCCAATGCCCGAGGAGAAGCGCCGCGCCGTCAGCTTGTCCGAAGCAGAGGTCTCGGAACTGGCGCGGCTGGGCGCCACGGCGCAGGCCTATTTCGACAGCCCGCAGGATCTGGAATGGGCGATCGAAAGCGGGCGTATCTATCTCGTGCAGTCGCGTCCAATCACCTCGCTCTTCCCGTTGCCCGAGCCGCTGCCCGCGCCCGAAGAGGGCCTGCGGCTCTATCTCAGCTTCAACGTCCACGCCCAGCAGATGATGGAGCCAATCACGCCAGCGGGGATCGACTACTGGCGCGCGCTGGTCGGCGGCTTCGCCCATGCCGCGACCGGGCGGCCCGAGCGCGAGGTTACGTGGTTCAAGGAATCGGCAGGTCGGATGTTCGCCGACGTGACCGAGCTCCTGCGCAAGCCCAAGCGCTGGCCGATGCTGGCCGAGGAGAGTGCCGACAAGGACCCGATCACAGGCCAGGCGCTGCTGGCGTTTCGCGATCGCGAAGGCCACCGCATCATCGGCCGCAAGGGTGGGATCGGCTTCTGGTGGCGGCTGGGCCCGCTCTTCGCTCGGCTGGGCTGGCGCGGCCTCGCGGCCGCGCTCAATCCCGAGCGCGCGCGTCTGCGGGTGCTCGCGGAGACCGACAGCGCAATCCGCCAGCTCGAGGCCGAAGCCGCGCAACTGACCACCATGCGCGCCCGCGTCGACTTCATCCGCGACGTGCTCGGCCGGCGCGGGGCGATCATCTGGATCATCCCGGTGGCTGTGATGAACCCCGGGCTGATGGCCGAGGGGGCGCTGCGGCGGAAGGTCAGGGATTGGCTCGGCGACGAAAGCCTCTTCACGCCCGTCCAGCGCGCGCTGCCGAACAACGTCACCACCGAAATGGGGCTGACGCTCTGGCGGCTGGCGCGGCAGCTGAAGGCCGAGGGACGGGAGCCCACGCCCGACCACCCTGGCGTCGCCGACTTTCTGCGCCGCTTCGGCCACCGCGCGGTCTGGGAGATCGACCCGGGCGTCGCCCGCTGGGCCGAGGACCCGGCCTATGTGCTCGACCTTCTGCGCGGCTACATGGCGGCTCCGGCGGAGCCCGACCAGGAGGCGCAGTTCGCGCGCCAGCGGGCCGAGGCCGAGGCAGCCGCCAGCGATCTCATCGCCCGGGTTCGCGCGGTGAAGGGGCGGCGCCGGGCGCGCGTCTTCGCCTGGCAGTTGCGCTGCTACCGCGAGCTTGCCGGGTTGCGTGAGCAGCCGAAGTTCGAAGGCGCGCGGATGATCGCCCTCGCTCGGCGCATCCTGCTGGAGGCGGGGCGCGATCTGGTCGCCACGGGCGCGCTGGACACCGCCGAGGACGTCATGTTCCTGCGTTTCGACGACCTCACGGCTTTTCAGGCGGGCGAGGCGGGCGACCTCCGTGCCAAGGCTATGGCGGCGCGGGCCGACTACGACCGCGAGATGACCCGCCGCGCGGTGCCGCGCTGGATGACCTCGGATGGCGAGGCGATCTTTGGCGTGAAGGCCGAGGAAAGCGAGGGTGTGCT
>SLKW01000498.1 GCA_007134405.1 Paracoccaceae bacterium | reverse complement strand
CGGTCGGATCGGCACCGTCGGGCATCTGGCTCAACGCCTGGCTGCCGAGGTTCGAGGTCAGCACGATCAGCGTCTGCTTGAAGTCGACCGTGCGGCCGTGGCTGTCGGTCAACACCCCGTCGTCCAGCACCTGCAACAGCACGTTGAAGACATCCGGATGCGCTTTTTCGACTTCGTCGAACAGCACAACCTGATAAGGCCGGCGCCGCACGGCTTCCGTCAAGACGCCCCCTTCCTCGTAGCCGACATACCCCGGCGGCGCCCCGATCAGCCGCGCAACCGCATGTTTTTCCATGAATTCGGACATGTCGATGCGGACCATCGCGCTGTCGTCGTCGAACAGGAACTCGGCCACGGCCTTGGTCAGTTCCGTTTTCCCGACGCCGGTCGGTCCCAGGAACAGGAAGCTGCCCAGCGGCCGCCCCTCGTCGTTCAGCCCCGCCCGCGCCCGCCGCACGGCGTTGGCCACGGCGCGCACCGCATGGTGCTGCCCGATGACCCGCTTGTGCAGGCCGTCCTCCATGCGCAGGAGTTTCTCGCGTTCACCCTCCAGCATCTTCGACGTCGGAATGCCGGTCCAGCGCTCGACTACCTCGGCGATCTGCTCGGGGCGGACGGCGTCGCCGACCATCTTCTCGGCCTCGCGCGCCTCGGCCTCGGCCAGATGGCGCTCGATCTCGGGGATGCGGCCGTATTGCAGCTCGCCCGCCTTGGCGAAATCGCCCTGACGCTTGGCCTGATCCAGTTCCGCCCGTGCCCGGTCGAGTTGCTCCTTGAGGCTGCGCGCGGCATCCAGCCGGTCGCGCTCGGCCTGCCACTGGGCAGTCATTTCCGAGGATTTCTGCTGCAGTTCGGACAGTTCCGCCTCGATCTTCTCAAGCCGGTCGCGGGAGGCGGCGTCGTCTTCCTTCTTCAGCGCCTCGGCCTCGATCTGCTTCTGAAGGATCTCGCGGTCGAGCGCGTCCAGCTCCTCGGGCTTGCTATCGATCTGCATGCGCAGCCGGCTTGCCGCCTCGTCCATCAGGTCGATGGCCTTGTCGGGCAGGAAGCGGTCGGTGATGTAGCGGTGGCTGAGCGTTGCCGCCGCAACCAGCGCCGAGTCGGCGATGCGCACGCCGTGGTGCAGCTCGTACTTCTCCTTGATGCCGCGCAGGATGCTCACGGTATCCTCGACCGTAGGTTCGCTGATGAAGACGGGCTGGAAGCGCCGGGCGAGTGCCGCGTCCTTTTCGACATGCTTGCGGTACTCATCCAGCGTCGTGGCGCCCACGCAGTGCAATTCGCCCCGCGCCAAGGCCGGCTTGATGAGGTTCGCCGCGTCCATCGCGCCTTCGGACTTGCCCGCGCCGACCAGCGTGTGCATTTCGTCGATGAAGAGGATGATCTCGCCGGCGGCCGAGGTGATTTCGTTCAGAACAGCCTTCAGCCGCTCCTCGAACTCGCCGCGATACTTGGCGCCCGCGATCAGCGCGCCCATGTCGAGCGCCATGAGCGTCTTGTCCTGCAGGCTTTCGGGCACATCGCCGTTGACGATCCTGAGCGCCAACCCCTCGGCAATCGCGGTCTTGCCCACGCCGGGTTCGCCGATCAGGACCGGATTGTTCTTTGTCCGGCGGCTGAGGACCTGCATGGCGCGGCGGATTTCCTCGTCGCGGCCGATGATCGGGTCGATCTTGCCCTCGCGCGCCGCCTCGGTCAGGTCGCGCGCGTATTTCTTCAGCGCCTCGTAGCTGTCCTCGGCCGAGGCGGAGTCGGCGGTGCGGCCCTTGCGGATGTCGTTGACCGCCGCGTTCAGCGCCTGAGCGTTCACTGCGCCCGCCTCCAGCGCCTCTCGCGCCGGGCTGCGGACCATCGCCAGCGCCATCAGGATGCGCTCGACCGGAACAAAACTGTCACCGGCCTTCTTGGCGATCTTCTGCGCTTCGTCGAGCACGCGCACCAGCGACTGGTCGGCATAGGGCTGGCCCGTATCGCCCGAGACTTTCGGCAGCTTGCCGATGGCCAGTTCGACGGCTTGCGTCACGCGTTCCGGCGCCCCCCCGGCGCGGCGGATCAGGTTCGCCGCCATGCCCTGGTCGTCATCCATCAACGCCTTGAGCAGATGCTCGGCCGTCAGCCGCTGATGCCCCTCGCGCATCGAAATCGTCTGCGCCGCTTGCAGAAACCCGCGGGCGCGTTCGGTGAACTTCTCCAGATTCATCCCTTAACTCCTTTTCAAGCACCGTTTCCGTGCCGGTAACCTGATCCTCAGCATCACCGGCATCTAGGCCTCTATCCCTATGTGGGAGGGGGCAGAGGGAGGTGCAAGAGGCGGCGCGGAGGTCTGAAAAAGCCATCGTTATTAACCCTCGGGCAAGGCTTTGCGCCGAGAAAAGATCGAAACAGAAGGAGGCAGGCCCATGCGATACCGCGAACTCCGCTGGCCCTGCGATTTCCCGGTGAGCGTGGTGCACGGCGACACCCGGCTGCAGGCCAGAATCGTTAATGTCAGTGCCGGCGGTGCACGCCTGCGTGTCGAAAACGCACCCGAACCCGGCCAAGTCGTCTCGCTGGAATTCGGCAACAACCGTTTGGCGGCGACCGTCCGCTGGGCCCGGGCCGGGATGTGCGGTGTGCGTCTGCTGACGCCTCTGAACAAGCCGGAGCTATCGATGATCCGGCGCGGGCATCCGAATGCCACAAGTCTGGTTTCAGGCCGCTGGAACGCCCATCTGCACGAAATGCGCTGACGGACAAACCCTGCTGCAGGACCGGTCTCCTGATGCAAAGCATCGGGCAGATGTCGAATTCGTCCGAACTGGTGACGGCTTCGGGTGATCTGGAAGCCGCGGCGCAGCGTAGACATCTTGTCATCAGCGAGGTACCCGCAGAGCTGGCTCTGCGCGTTCCGCCATGTCTCAAACGCGCACACCTTCCAGAGGGGACGCCATGAACATCCATTTCCCGCCCGCCGACCGTGAGCCCTCCCGCGCCGAAGCAAAAGACGCGCTGGAGACATTGCGCGCCTGGGCAGGCCGTGCGTCGGACGCCGAGATCGCGGCGCTTGATCCTGCGGTGCAGCGTCTGATTCCGGGCTTGCCCGATGCCACCTATCCGATGTTTTCGCGCGACTATCCCTCTGATTTCAAACCCGACACCGCCTATCTGCGAACGATGCCGGACCTGCAGAACGGGCCCGCGAGCCTCATTCGCGGCGCGAACGCGCCAATCCAGCATGTCGGCATTTCCAATTTCCGCCTGCCGATCCGGTATCGCACCCGCGCCTCGGACAAGGCGGGGCAGGGCGACGTCACGCTTGAAACATCGGTGACCGGCACGGTCAGCCTCGATGCCGACAAGAAGGGGATCAACATGAGTCGGATCATGCGCAGCTTCTACGCGCATGCCGACAAGTGCTTCAGCATCAACGTGATCGAAGCGGCGCTCGAGGACTACAAGAGCGATCTGGACAGCTTCGACGCGCGGATCCTGATGCGGTTTTCGTTCCCGATGCGTGTGGAAAGCCTGCGCTCGGGGCTGACGGGCTGGCAGTACTACGACCTGGCGCTGGAACTGGTCGACACCGGCGGGCAGCGCCGACGCTTTCTGCATCTGGACTATGTGTACTCCTCCACCTGCCCCTGTTCGCTGGAACTGAGCGAGCACGCGCGCTCGGGGCGCGGTCAGATGGCGACGCCGCATTCGCAACGCTCCGTCGCGCGCATTTCCGTCGAGATGCTGCCCGGCGCCGCGCTCTGGTTCGAGGACCTGATCGAGATCTGCCGCGCCGCTGTGCCGACCGAAACGCAGGTCATGGTGAAGCGCGAGGACGAGCAGGCCTTTGCCGAACTCAATGCGGCCAACCCAATCTTTGTCGAGGATGCAGCGCGGCTTTTCTGCGCGGGTCTGTCTGCCGATCCCCGGATCGGCGATTTTCGGATCGTCGCCAGCCACCAGGAGAGCCTGCACAGCCACGATGCGGTCAGCGTGCTGACGCATGGGCCGACATTTGCAGCAGATAGCCTGGAGCCGCGCCTGTTTTCGAGCCTCGTGCATGTGGGCTGAGGGTCAAACCCTTCCGGTTGATCGCCTGGCACGCTAGGTTCGGTCCGACCCTGGACCGGAGACGGCGATGCAGCCCATCTTTACAATTACGCTCAACCCGGCGCTCGATCTTGCCGGCACCGTCGCGCAGGTTGTGGCCGGTCCAAAACTGCGCGTGGCCGACCTGTCGGTGGAGCCCGGGGGCGGCGGGATCAATGTGGCGCGGGTGATCCACCGGCTGGGGGGTGACGTGACCTCCCTTGCAGCGCTTGGCGGTGCGCCGGGAACGCGTATCTCTGTGCTGCTGGACGCGGAAGGTGTGCCACAGAAGGTCATCGAGGCACCGGGCGACACCCGGCAGAGCTTCGCCGTCACCGACGATCGCGACGGCGCGCAATATCGCTTCGTCCTGCCGGGGCCGGAATGGGACAGCGATAGCGAAAGCGCGGCTCTCGATAGCATTCAGGAGGCCGTGCCCGACGACTGCTGGGTCGTTCTGAGCGGCAGCCAGCCGCCGGGCGTCTCGTCCGAGTTTCCGCAGCGCCTTTCCCAAGCGCTTGCCCGGCGCGGGGCGCGGCTGATCGTCGATACATCGGGCGACGCGCTGAAACGGTTGATACACAATCCCGGATCCTCGTCACGGCCGGCGGTATTGCGCCTCGACCATCGCGAGGCCGATGCGCTTGCCGACGGCAGTTTGAGCGACGTGGCGGACAGCCTCG
>SLKW01000441.1 GCA_007134405.1 Paracoccaceae bacterium | reverse complement strand
GTTTCGGTCTGGTGATGCTGGGGGTCTATGCGCTGGCCGCGCTTTACATACTGGCACCGTCCGACTGGGGTGGGGCAGGTGCAAGCTGGACGCGGGTCGCCAATAACCTGTGGTTTTCCACCGATGGCGTTTTTGGCCGCCCGGTCGAGGTGGTCAGCCGCGTGGTGCTGGTCTTCATCGTCTTCGGCGCGGTGCTGCAGACCTCGGGCGCGGGGGATGTGCTGCTGCGCATGGCCTTTGCCGCAACCGGGCGATTTGCCGGCGGGCCGGCGCATGCGGCGGTCCTAGGCTCTTCGGCCTTCGGCACGCTCTCGGGCTCACCCATCGCCAATGTCGTCTCCACCGGGGTCTTCACCATCCCCATCATCAAGCGCGCGGGCTTTCAGCCCCGCTTTGCCGGCGCGGTCGAGGCCTCGGCGTCAACGGGCGGGCAGATCATGCCGCCGGTGATGGGCGTGGTGGCGTTCCTGATGGCCGATGTCACCGGCATTCCCTATCTACAAATCATCACCGCCGCGCTGATCCCGGCATTGCTTTACTACGCCTCGCTCTTCGCGGTGATCTATGTCGAGGCGCGACGGCTGAACCTTGCCCCACCCAAGCCCTCCGAGTTACCGCGCATCGCCGGCGTCGACTGGCTGCGAAGCCTGGCCTTCTGGCTGCCGCCGGGGGTGATCATCTGGGTTCTGATGACCGGGCGCACGGCGCAGAATGCGGGCTATTATGCGCTTGGCTCGGCCGTGGTTCTGTCGCTGGCCTTCTTTCCCGCTTTTCGCCACCCGGCGCGCTGGTGGGCGGCGCTGGTCGATGCCGGGCGAACAGCGGCGACGATCATGATCGTTGTCGCCGCCATCGGCTTCGTGATTGGCGTGATCAACATGTCCGGCGTGGGGCTGCGCTTTGCCGAAGGGGTGCTGGCGATGGCCGATACCTCGTTGCTCATGGCGCTGGTACTAGTGGCGGGGGCCTGTCTGATCATGGGCATGGGCGTGCCGCCGGGCGCGGCCTACCTGCTGATCGCCATCGTGCTGGGCCCGGCGCTGCAGCGCCTCGGCGTGCCGCTGGTCGCGGCGCATCTCTTCGTGGTCTATTTCGGCGTGCTCAGCGTCATCACCCCGCCTGTGGCGCTGGCGGCCTTTGCCGCTGCCCCCATCGCCGGCGCCGGCCCGATGGAGACGGGCTTTACCGCGCTGCGTCTGGCCATTGCGGGTTTCGTGATCCCGTTCCTGTTCGTGCTGCACCCGGACCTGCTGCTAATCTTGCCGGATTTCAGTGCGGGCGGGCTGGCCTGGGCGCTTGCTGCCTTCGCGGTGGCCACCTGGATGCTGGTCACGGGGCTGGGCGGCTGGGAGGGCCGGCGCCTCGCCTTACCCGCGCGCGCGGCCCGCACCGCCGCCGGGCTGACCGCCATCGCCCCCGATACCGCCATCGCGCTGACCGGCATGGCCGGCGCCATCGCCCTCGGCGCGCTCAATGCCCGCGGCTTGCGCCGCCTGGCCACCACACCCCCATCAAAGGCTCAACAAGGAGGAGGAAACCAATGAAACATCTGCTCAGGGGAACGCTCACGAGCGCCTGTCTGGCCGGGCTTGCCGGCACCGCCAGCGCGCAGGACACGCTGAACATGGCCACCATTGCGCCGGGCTCATCGGCCTATCTGGTAATGACTACCATGGCCACGCTGGTCAATCAGGCGCAATCCGACTACCGCATCAATGTCGATTCCACCGGCGCGGCCACCCGCCACCAGATGGAGGTTGCGACGGGCGAGTTGGACATGTCGATGACCTCGCCCATCATCTACCAGTTTATGCGCGAGGGCGGCGCTATGTATCAGGAACTGCCCGAAGCCCCGGAGCTGGCCGAGAACCTGAACCTGATCTTCTGGTTCCCCTATGGCCAGTATCACTATGTTGTCTATGCCGATAGCGGCATCGAGTCTCTCGAGGATATCCGCGGCCGCTCGGTCTTTCTGGGCCCGCCGGGCGGCGGCGCCTGGAGCTCGGCGCATGCCTGGATCGAAGGGCTAACCGGCATGACGGCGGGTGAAGACTATGAAAATGTTCGCGGCTCTTGGTCTTCGGCGCTGCAGGGTTTTCAGGACCGCCAGTTCGATGTCTTCGTCAATGGCGGCATCGCGCCTTTCCCGCAGGTTGAACAACTGGCCCAGACGAGCCAACTGCGCCTGCTGGGCCTGAGCGAGGAAGAATTCAACGCGAGCGAAGCGGCCCAGGCCATGACCACCCGCATCGGCGCCGAACGTGGCGTGATCCCCGCCGGCATCTATGGCGATGGCGTCGTTAACGACGAGGATGTCTTCACCCATGGCGCCGCCGTCGGCGTGACCGTGCGCGCCGATCTGGATGAAGAGACGGTCTATCTGATCACCCGCAGCTTCTGGGAAGCCGCTGAGGCCGAGGCCGAAAACCAGCCCTGGCTGCGCAATGTCAGCCTCGATTACGCCGTGCATGATGGCGGCATGCGACTTCATCCCGGCGCACTGCGATATTACGAGGAAATCGGCGTGACCATCCCCGAGGGCTCGCGCTGACAAGCCGGCGCGGCACCTCGCAATCGGCGCTGCGCCACCCCTTTATCTTGCGACAAAGAATACGGTCTGGGTGGATCGGCCGTTAGGCCATAGAGGGGCAACGCCCCCTACCCCAGCCGCGTCCCCTTAACACTGGACTCCTTCATGCGCGGCATCCGAAACATCCTCTTCATTATGTATGACCAGCTGCGCCATGACTTCCTGTCATGCGCCGGCCATCCCACCATGCGCACGCCGAACATGGATCGGCTGGCCGCACGAGGCGTTCGCTTCAGTCGTGCCTATGTGCAATCGCCGGTCTGCGGCGCCAGCCGGATGAGCTTCTATACCGGGCGCTACGTTCATTCCCACGGCGCGGCTTGGAACAATTTCCCGCTGAAGGTCGGCGAAGTTACACTAGGCGACCACCTCCGCGCTATCGGCATGGACAGCTGGCTGATCGGCAAGACCCATATGCAAGCCGATGCCGAGGGAATGGCCCGGCTGGGCCTAGCGCCCGATAGCGTTATCGGCGCACGGGTGGCAGAATGCGGCTTCGACATCTGGGAGCGCGATGACGGGCTGTGGGCGGAAGGGCCGGACGGGTTCTATGATGCCCGTCGTTCGCCCTATAACGAATGGCTCACGGCGCGCGGTTATCCGGGGCCGAACCCCTGGCTGAGCCACGCGAACGCCGCTGTAAGTCTCGATGGCAGCCCAGCCTCGGGCTGGCTGATGAAGAATGCCCGCCTGCCGGCCAACATCGCCGAGGAAGACAGCGAAACCGCCTGGCTAACGACGCGCGCGCTGGATTTCCTGAACGAGTCGCAGGCCAATGCGCGGCCCTGGCTTTGCCATCTCTCCTATATCAAGCCGCATTGGCCCTATATCGTGCCCGCGCCTTACAATGATCTCTACGGGCCACAGGACGTTCTGCCCGCTATCCGCCATGATCGCGAACGAACAGACCCGCACCCAGTCTATCGCGCCTATATGGAAAACCCAATTGGCCAAGCCTTTTCGCGCGACGAGGTTCGGCGCGAGGTGATTCCGGCCTATATGGGCTTGATCGCTCAATGCGACGACCATCTGGGTCGGCTATTGGACCATTTACAGGCGACGGGTCGCATGGATGACACCATGATCGTGCTAACCTCGGATCACGGTGACTATCTCGGCGATCACTGGCTGGGCGAGAAGGATCTGTTCCACGATCCCTCGGTGCGCGTGCCACTAATAATTTGTGACCCTTCGGTGGAGGCCGATTCCACCCGCGGCACGGTCTGCAATGCTTTGGTCGAATCGATCGACCTGGCGGCGACCTTCATTGAGGCGGTGGGCGGGCAGGTGCCGGATCATGTCATCGAGGGCCGATCGCTGCTCCCCTTCTTGCGCGGCCAGGCGCCAGAAAGCTGGCGCGAGGTGGTGATCAGCGAATATGACTATTCCGCCACACCGATGGCCGGTCGGCTGGGGTTGAACCCAAAGGAAGCGCGGCTTTTCATGGTCTTTGACGGTCGCTACAAGCTGATTCATGCTGAGGGTGGCCTACCGCCGATGCTGTTCGACACCGAAGCCGACCCGCAGGAATTCGATGATCTGGGCACCAACCCAGCCCATGCAAGCATCCGCAGCAGGCTATACGAGCGCCTTGCCGACTGGGCTCGCCGCCCTGCGCAACGGACAACGGTTACCGACACGCAACTTATCGCGCGACGCGGCAAATCTAGCCGCAAAGGTATCCTTTTGGGAGTCTGGGACGAAGACGATCTGGACGCCGCGCAACTTGGCCCGCTGCAGCGCTGACCTGCCCGGCACGACCTGAGGCGCGAAAGTCAGGCCCAAGTGGCCGAAATAAGCCGCCGCCAAGCGGTACGGTCCTCGATCACGCTTCGGAACACCCCGCCTAGCCGCTTCACATCGAGCTGCCCCACAACCAATAGCCAAGAGGCGAGGACGTTCTACTCCGATCCCATCCGCTCCACCGTTTGCGGCCTGATGCCGGCTATTGCCGTTTTTCGGGCGCGGTGTTGATGTGGTGTTGATGTAGAACGCGGAATCGGCCTGTGGTATCAGAATGCCTCTGCCCAAGTTCTTGATATATTTTGCAGAAATGGTTGCGGGGGTAGGATTTGAACCTACGACCTTCAGGTTATGAGCCTGACGAGCTACCGGGCTGCTCCACCCCGCGGTGCTTTGTTGCTTGGATCGTTGGGGAGATACGTTTGT
>SLKW01000145.1 GCA_007134405.1 Paracoccaceae bacterium | reverse complement strand
GGCCCTTGAGCCTGCGCGCCATGACGAAGGCCGCGACCAGGAAGGCCGCGTTGGTCAGCGCGTTTACCGGCTCGGACCAGTATTCGGGCCCGGTGCGTTCGCAGTAATTGTCCACCGGGGCGAACCAGTCCATCGGCACCTCCTGTCGCCGCTCAGTCTAGGCCGCGCCGCGCGATTCGCCAGAGGCCCGGCCGTCTTGACGCGCCCTGCGCCCCACCTTAGGCGAGGACGATCCCAGACGAAAAGGACGCGTCATGCCCAATCCCTCCCTGCTCATCCTTCCCGGCGACGGGATCGGCCCCGAAGTCATGGGCGAGGTGCGCAAGATCATCGACTGGTTCGGCCAGAAGCGGGGCCTGACCTTCGACGTGAGCGAGGATCTGGTTGGGGGTGCGGCCTACGATGCGCATGGCGCGCCGTTGACCGACGCGACGATGGCGAAGGCGCAGGAGGTCGACGCCGTGCTGCTGGGCGCCGTGGGCGGGCCGAAATACGACGATCTGGATTTCAGCGTGAAGCCCGAGCGCGGGCTTCTGCGGCTGAGAAAGGAGATGGATCTTTTCGCCAACCTCCGCCCGGCGCAGTGTTTCGATGCCCTGGCCGACTTTTCCTCGCTCAAGAAGGAGGTCGTCGCCGGGCTCGACATCATGATCGTGCGGGAGTTGACCTCGGGCGTCTATTTCGGCGAGCCGCGGGGGATCTTCACCGAAGGCAACGAACGGGTGGGCGTGAATACCCAGCGCTATACGGAATCCGAGATCACGCGGGTGGCGCGGTCGGCGTTCGAACTGGCGCGCAAGCGCGGCAACAAGGTCTGCTCGATGGAGAAGGCCAACGTCATGGAATCGGGCGTTCTGTGGCGCGAGGTGGTGCAGAAGCTGCGCGACGACGAGTACCCGGACGTGGAGCTGAGCCACATGTATGCCGATGCGGGCGCGATGCAGCTGACGCGCTGGCCCAAGCAGTTCGACGTGATCGTGACCGACAACCTGTTCGGGGATCTGCTGTCGGACCTGGCGGCGATGCTGACCGGCAGCCTCGGTATGCTGCCGTCGGCCTCGCTTGGCGCGCCGATGGCGAACGGGCGGCCGAAGGCGCTCTATGAGCCGGTGCATGGTTCGGCGCCGGATATCGCCGGGCAGGGCAAGGCGAACCCGATCGCCTGCATCCTCAGCTTCGCGATGGCGCTGCGCTACTCGTTCGACCAGGGGGCCGAGGCCGACCGGCTGGAAGCGGCGGTGCAGACGGTGCTGGCCGAGGGGCTGCGCACGGCCGACCTGATGGGGCCGGAGGGCGGCACGCCGGTCTCGACCTCGGCGATGGGCGATGCGATCGTCGCGGCGCTGGACGCGTCCACCTGACCCACTGACCACGCCGGTTCTCGGGGCGCGCGGCGAAAGCGTCCAAGGTTGGACGCTTTCTCAAGCCTCTATAATCGCACGACAAAATTGAAAAATTAACCGCAATGAAACTTTCGCCAAAGCGGCGGTTTCGGACCCTTCGGCACGGATCACCGGCGTTGGATCGCCGCGTGCCAGAGCGCTGAGCCGACGCGGAAGGCAAGGTTGCGGCCGGCGCGCAGCGGGTCGGGCGAGGGCGCGGGCAAGGGCGGCAAGTCGCCGCGGCCGAGCGCCGCCTCGGCCAGGAGCCGGCCCAGTACCGTGCCCGGCGCGATCCCGCGGCCATTGTAGCCGAGCACGCCGAACGCCCCCGGACCCGGCTGCCAGAGCCGGGGCAGCGCGTCGGGCGTCGTGCCGATCCGGCCCCACCAGCCATGCGTGAGCCTTTGGCCGGCGAGTTGCGGATAAAGCCGCGCCATGCGGCGCTCGGCCCAGGCGCGGTGCGTGGCGAGGTCGGCGCTGCCCAACTGCCCGACGCTGCCGATGATGAACCGTCCGGCCGCGTCGAGGCGGAATGAGGTGAGGATTTTTTCCGTGTCCCAGGCGCCCTCGCCCCCCGGCAGGATCGCGGCGCGCAGGTCAGCGGGCAGCGGGTCGGTGGCGAAATTGAAATAGGGCAGCGTGGCGAGCGCCTGTGTGGGCTCGGCGGCCGGACCCTGGCCATAGGCATTGCCCGCCCAGATGACGCGCGGGGCGCGCAGATTGCCGCCATGGGTCGAAAGCACCCAGTCATCGCCCGCACGGGCGGCCGCGCGGACCGGGCTGCCGACATGGATCGATGCGCCTGCCTTGGCGGCGGCGCGGGCGAGGCCGCGCGCGTAGGACAGGGGTTGGACGGTACCGGCGCGCGGATCGAAGAGCGCGGCGCGGAAGGCGTCGGTGCCGGTACGCGCCCGCGTCGCCTGGGCATCGAGCAGCGTGACAGGTGCGCCGCGCGCCTGCCATTGCCGGGCGCGGGCGTCGAGCGCAGAGAGCCCGGCGGCGTCCGGCGCGCAGTGCAGGGTGCCGACGGGTCGGGCCTCGCAGTCGATCCCGTGACGCTCGACCAGCGCCCAGACGGCGGCGGGCGCGTCGGCGAGAAGCCTTGCCAGCGCCGCATCGGCGCCGTGGCGGGCGAGCCGGCGCTCGAATTCGTCCGGCATCAGCCAGGAGCCGGCGTTGACGAGACCGACATTGCGCCCCGACCCGCCGCTGCCGATCTGCAGGGCCTCGAGGACCACGACGCGCGCGCCGGCCTCGGCGGCGGCGAGCGCGGCAGCAAGCCCGGTATAGCCCGCGCCGACAACGGCGAGATCGGCGCTGGCATCGGCATCGAGCGGCGGTGCCTTGGGCGGCGGCGGGGCGGTTTCGGCCCAGAGGCCGGGGCTGTCGGGATCGGGGGGCATAAGGGTCTCCAAGTGTCGCGGCGCAAGACAGCAGTGCTGTGGCGGAGCGTCAAGGGGCCGGTCACGCGGTTTGGAACAACGCGGGCAGCGCCCGCGGAACGGGCGCGGGCGGGTGGGCCGTTTCGCGGGCGCTGCCCGCGCCTTCGCACAGGCGGGACGGTGCCACAGGTGGGGGGTTGTGGTGCGCGGTTCGCGTTCGGCCGTTATTCAGCCGCATCCAGCTGGAAACCGCGCGCGATCATGTCCGAGGGCGCGACCGGGTAGTCGCCCGAGAAGCAGGCATCGCAGAATTGCGGGCAGGCGGCTTTGCGCCCGCCGGATTCGCCCGCCGCGCGGTAGAGCCCGTCGAGCGAGATGAACTTCAGGCTCTCGACGCCGATATAGTCGCGCATCTCGTCCTCGGTCATCTGCGCGGCGAGGAGTTTCGAGCGTTCCGGGGTATCGACGCCGTAGAAACAGGGCCAGGCGGTGGGCGGCGAGGCGATTCGGAAATGCACCTCGGACGCGCCGGCCTCGAGGATCATCTGCTTGATCTTCTGGCTGGTGGTGCCGCGCACGACCGAATCGTCCACCAGAACGATGCGCTTGCCCGCGACCAGGGCGCGGTTGACGTTGAGCTTGAGCCGCACGCCCATGTTGCGGATCTGCTCGGAGGGTTCGATGAAGGTGCGGCCCATGTACTGGTTGCGCACGATCCCCATCGCGTAGGGGATGCCCGATTCCTGGCTGTAGCCGATCGCCGCCGGGGTGCCCGAATCGGGGACGGGGCAGACCAGATCGGCCTCCACCGGCGCCTCGCGCGCCAGTTCGACGCCGATCTGGCGGCGGGTTTCGTAGACCGAGCGGCCGCCGAGGATCGAATCGGGGCGCGAGAAATAGACCTGCTCGAAGATGCAGAAGCGCGATGCGGCGCGGTCGAAGGGCCGCGACGAGGTCACGCCCGCGGCGTCGATCACCACCATCTCGCCGGGCTCGATCTCGCGCACGAAATCGGCGCCGATGATGTCGAGCGCGCAGGTCTCGGAGGCCAGCACGTGCCCGTCGCCGAGCTGGCCGAGGACCAGCGGGCGCACGCCCAGCGCGTCGCGCACGCCGATGAGCTTGGTGCGCGTCATGGCGACGATGGAAAACGCCCCCTCGACGCGACGCAGCGCGTCCTTCAGACGCTCGGCGATGGTGGTCTGGAAGGAGCGCGCCATCAGGTGGATGATGCATTCGCTGTCCGACGAGGACTGGAAGATCGAGCCGCGCTCGATCAGTTCGCGGCGGATCGCCTCGGCATTGGTGATGTTGCCGTTATGCGCGAGCGCCGCGCCCCCCATGGCGAATTCGCCGAAGAAGGGCTGCACGTCGCGGATGGCGGTCGCGCCCTTCGAGCCGGTGGTGGAATAGCGGACATGGCCGATGCCGATGGCGCCCGGCAGCGTCTCCATGAGGCTCGCGCGGGTGAAATTGTCGCGCACAAGGCCGAAGCGGTGCGCCGACTGGAAGCCCTGTTCGGGCGAGTAGGTGATGATGCCGCCCGCCTCCTGCCCGCGGTGTTGGAGCGCGTGCAGGCCCAGGGCGACGAAATTCGCCGCGTCCTGAACGCCGATGACGCCGAAGACGCCGCATTCCTCGCGCAGCTTGTCGTCATCGAAGGGGGTGCTCATCCAGGAGGTCATCGAGCGGTTCCTCGCAGCCTGACTGCGCTCCATGTAGTGGATCGCACCGGGGGAGTCACGCGCCCCGGCGTCAGGCGACGCTCCGTCGTTATCAATTCGCCGGGGGTGCGGCGCAGGCGGCCACCAGCGTCTCGTACTGACGCACGAACCAGTCGGGCACGTTCTGCGGTATGGCGGCGGCGAGCGCGTCCTTGAACCGGTCGAAGATGGCGATCGATTGCGAGCGGTCGACGATCGCCACGGCGCCGTCGGGGGCGACGAATTCGTAGACCATCAGCGCCACCGCGACCAGGACAAGCCCGCGCAGGACGCCGAAGAAGAAGCCCAGGCCCTGGTCGATGCCGCCGATGGCCGAGT
>SLKW01000026.1 GCA_007134405.1 Paracoccaceae bacterium | reverse complement strand
TCGAAGCATGACGCGCGCCTCCGACAACCCCGCCGATCCGTTCAAGAAGGCCCTGACCGAGACCACCAGGGTCATGGCCGACGATGCCGAGCTTTCGGTCAGCTTCTCGGTCGACCCGCCGGGGGTGACGGGCGATGCGATGCGCCTGCCGCAGGTCACCCGCCGCATGACACGCGACGAGGTGTTGCTGGCGCGCGGCACCGCCGACGGCTTCGCGCTCCAGCGGCGGTTCCACAATGCCGGCACGCATGCGCGTTACATGCCGCAGGGGCAGATGGCGCGCGACCTCTACGAGGCGATGGAGACCGCGCGCTGCGAGGCGGTGGGTGCCAAGCACATGCCCGGCACCGCATCGAACATCGACGCGCGAATCGCGCACGAGGCCGAACGCAAGGGTTACGCGCAGATCCGCAGCCAGGCCGAGGCGCCGCTGCCGGTGGCGGCAGGCTACCTGATCCGCCAGATGGCGACCGGGCGGGCGCTGCCCAAGGGGGCCGAAACGGTGGCGGACCTGTGGCGTCCCTTCGTCGAAAGCCAGGCCGGCGGCACGCTCGAGGGGCTCGAGGATGTGCTGGCCGACCAGTCCGCCTTTGCCCGCCTCGCCCGCAAGATCATCGACGATCTGGGCTACGGCGATCAGCTGGGCGATGACCCCGACGAGCAGGGCGAGGAGGAGGAAAGCGCCACCGAGGACGAGGCGGACGCCCCCGAAAACCCCGATGCGCAGGGCGATCAGGAAGACACGCAGGACGACCAGGACGCGGCCGAGGAGGGGCCGCGCCAGGAAAGCGCCGAGATGGAGGCGGTCTATGACGAGAGTGCCGAGGACGACATGGCCGAGGAAACCGACGCCATGCAGGCCGAGGCCCCGCCCGAGCCGCCCGTCCCGCCACCGCATTCCGACGCCGACCCCAACTACACCGTCTTCGCCACCGATTTCGACGAGGAGGTCACCGCCGAGGATCTCGCCGAGCCCGCCGAACTCGAGCGCCTGCGCGCCTATCTCGACCAGCAGCTCGAACCGCTAAAGGGCGCGGTCAGCCGCTTGGCGAACAAGCTCCAGCGCCGCCTGCAGGCCAAGCAGAACCGTTCCTGGGAATTCGACCGCGAGGAGGGGATCCTGGATGTCGCCCGCCTGGCGCGGGTGGTGGCGAACCCGACGACGCCGCTCAGCTTCAAGGTCGAGAAGGACACCGAGTTCCGCGACACGGTGGTGACGCTGCTTCTGGACAACTCGGGCTCCATGCGCGGCCGCCCCATCAGCATCGCGGCGATCTGCGCCGACGTGCTTGCCCGCACGCTCGAACGCTGTCAGGTCAAGGTCGAGATCCTGGGCTTCACCACCCGCGCCTGGAAGGGCGGCCAGAGCCGCGAGCGCTGGCTGGCCGATGGCCGGCCGCAGGCGCCCGGGCGGCTCAACGACCTGCGCCACATCGTCTACAAGCCCGCCGACGCGCCCTGGCGGCGGGTGCGCGACAACCTCGGGCTGATGATGAAGGAAGGGCTGCTGAAAGAGAACATCGACGGCGAGGCGCTGGAATGGGCGCATCGCCGGATGGTGATGCGGCGCGAGGCGCGCAAGATCCTGATGGTCATCTCGGACGGCGCGCCGGTGGACGATTCAACGCTGTCCGTCAATCCCGCGAACTATCTCGAAAAACACCTGCGCGACGTGATCGCCATGATCGAGAAGCGCAATGCGGTCGAGCTTCTGGCCATCGGCATCGGCCATGACGTCACCCGGTATTACGAACGCGCCGTCACCATCACCGATGTCGACCAGCTGGCCGGCGCGATGACCGAGCAACTCGCCGCGCTTTTCGATTCCGACCCCCGCGCCCGGGCGCGGGTCATGGGCTTGGCGAACGCCATGCGCCGGTAACGGTTGATCGGTGCGGGCGAAATGCCCTCAGCCAGGGGTCTCGGTCGCTACCCGGCTCAGATATTCGGCGGGGGTTCCGGCAATTCCGGAAGCATGTGGCACGCGCAGCCAAACCCGTGACCGCAGCCGAAGTCGCCCGCGAAGGGATTGCATTCGCCAAATCCATCGATGCCCGCTGCGGTTTCGGGAAAGGCGTGCGCCACCGCGACCATCGCGTAGGTTGATACCCCCAGCGTCGCCATTCCGGCGGCCGGGATCAGCAGGCCGGTGCGCTTCAGGCTTATCACGGCGCGCCCGAACCGATGCAGCGCGGAATTCTTCATTGCGGGTCCTCTCGTTTCGAATGGGGCTCTACTTTGCGAAGGTAGCGCTTATGAGGATCCAACCCAACCGTGCTGTCGGGTATCTGGCGCAAATGTCAGCGACCCGGCGTCGGTAACCGGCACCGCGCGGCCATTGACCCTCCGCGCCGCCCTCTCTACCACTTTCCTGCCCAACCGCACTGGACCGACCCATGCTGCAAAGCTTCGCCGCCACGACCCGCCCGGATCAGGGCCCGCCGCGCCTGCAGGCTCTCCGGGAGGAACTGTCGCGCCGCAACCTGACGGGGTTCCTGGTGCCGCGCGCCGATGCGCATCAAGGCGAATACGTGGCCCCGCGCGATGATCGCCTGGCCTGGTTGACGGGCTTTACCGGCTCGGCCGGTTTCGCCATCGTCCTGCCGGACCTTGCCGGCGTCTTCGTCGATGGACGCTACCGGTTGCAGGTGCGCGCGCAGTGCGACCAGACCGCCTTCACCCCCGTGGACTGGCCAGAGACCCCGGCGGGCGAGTGGCTGCGCGAACATGCGCCGGCGGGCGGCGTCATCGGTTTCGACCCCTGGCTTCATACCCCGGACGAGATCGCGCGCACCGAAAAGGCGCTGGCGGGCACGCGGATCGCCCTGCAGCCGGTCGAGGAGAACCCGATCGACGCGATCTGGGCCGACCAGCCCGCGCCGCCGCGCGGCGCCGTCCGCCGCCATCCCGACCGTCTCGCCGGGCGCGCCTCCGCCGACAAGCGGGCCGAGATCGCGGCGGCCCTGCAACGCGCCGGGCAGAGCGCCGTCGCGCTGACGCTGCCCGACTCGATCTCCTGGCTTCTGAACCTGCGCGGCAGCGACATCCCCCGCAACCCGGTCGTGCAGGCCTTCGCGATCCTGCATGACGACGCCCGGCTGGATCTCTTCGTCGATGCCGGCAAGCTGGGCGATATCGCCCTCGACAACGTCACCCTTCACCCGCCCGAGGCCTTTGCCTCGGCCCTCAAGGGTCTGACCGGCGCGGTTCGCTTCGACCCCGCCACCGCCCCCGTTGCTGTCGCCCAGGCGCTGGCCGAAGGGGCCCCCGGCGCCGATCCCTGCCTTCTGCCCAAGGCCCGCAAGACCGAGGCTGAACTGGCCGGCATGCGCGCCGCGCATCTGCGCGACGGCGCCGCGATGGCCGAATTTCTGCGCTGGTTCGACACCGTCGCGCTGCACCGCCCGTCCGAGATCGAACTGGCGATGAAACTGGAAGACTGCCGCCGGGAGACGGGCGAGCTTCTCGATCTCAGCTTCGAGACGATCTCGGGCGCCGGGCCGCACGGGGCCATCGTCCATTACCGCGTCACCGACGAGACCAACCGCGAACTCGCGCCGGGCGAGCTTTACCTCGTCGACTCGGGCGGCCAGTACGCCGACGGGACCACCGACATCACCCGCACGCTGCCCGCCGGCGACCCGCCGGCCGAGGCGCGGGGTCCCTATACCCGCGTGCTGCAGGGCATGATCGCGATCTCGCGCGCGCGCTTTCCCAAGGGCGTCGCCGGCGCGCATCTCGATGCGCTGGCGCGCTATCCGCTCTGGCTCGTGGGCGCGGACTACGACCACGGCACCGGCCACGGCGTCGGCGCGGCGCTCTCGGTTCACGAGGGGCCGGTGCGGCTGTCGCGCATCTCCACCCTGCCGCTCGAGGCCGGCATGATCCTCTCGAACGAGCCCGGCTATTACCGCGCCGGCGCATTCGGCATCCGGATCGAGAACCTGGTGGCGATCCGCCCTGCGCCCGATCTGGGCGAGGGGCGCGCGATGCTCGAATTCGAGACGCTGACGCTGGTCCCCATCGACACGAGGCTGATCGACCCCGACCTCCTGAGCACGGCCGAGCGCGACTGGCTCAACGCCTACCACGCCCGCGTCGAGGCCGAACTCGCGCCGCTGGTCGGCCCTGCGACGCGCGACTGGCTCGCCCGCGCCTGCGCGCCGATCTGATGGGGCGGGCGCGCCACGGAACGCCGCGTCCGGGGAACCGGATCGCCGCTGCCGGGTTCGCCTGACATGCTCGCACTGATCCTCAACATCCTCTGGCTGGTCCTCGGCGGCATCTGGATGGCGCTCGGCTGGCTCATCGCCGCCGTCATCATGGCCATCTCGATCATCGGCCTGCCCTGGGCCCGCTCGGCGCTCAACACCGCGGCCTACACGCTCATGCCCTTCGGCAACCGCGGCGAAAGGCGCGATGTCGCCTTCGGCCGCTCGGACCTCGGCACCGGACCCCTGGGGTTCATCGGCAACATCATCTGGCTCGTCTTCGCCGGCTGGTGGCTGGCGCTGGGGCACCTGATCAGCGCCGGGGCGATGGCGATCACGATCATCGGCCTCCCCTTCGCCTGGGCGCATCTGAAACTTGCCGGCTTCGCGCTCTGGCCCGTCGGGCGGACGGTGGTGCCGCGCGGGTAGTCCGCGCAGCAAAAAGGGCGCATCCGGCGGATGCGCCCCAACGTCACCAGATTTGCGGTCAGGCAGCCTTGGACTTGCCTTCCGACTTGCCCTCGACCAGCTTGGCCTTGTCGCCGGAGCGGGCGCCGCTGATCTCGATGCGCCGCGGCTTCAGCGCCTCGGGGATCTCGCGCACGAGGTCCACGTGCAGCATGCCGTCGGCATGGGTCGCGCCCGTCACCTTCACATGGTCGGCCAGCTGGAAGCGCCGCTCGAAGGCGCGCGTGGCGATGCCCCGGTGCAGAAAGGTGCGGCCCTCGTCATCCTCGACCTTGCGGGCGCTGATCAGAAGCGCGCCTTCCTTCACCTCGACATTCAGTTCGTCGGCGGTGAAGCCCGCGACCGCGACCGAAATGCGGTAGGCATTCTCGTCGGTCTTCTCGATATTGTAGGGCGGATAGGTCGGCTGGGCGGGCTCGGCCGCCAGCATCCGGTCCATCATGTCCGCGACACGGTCAAATCCCACCGAAGCGCGGAACAGCGGGGTCGGGTCGAAATTACGCATGGTCATCCTCCATCGAGCGATGTTGCCGTTTCCTGCCGGATTGCCCGGCCAGGTTTCCAATCGCCGGGCCCGCAGGGGCGCCCGACACTGCCGATCTGGGAAATCTCCGGCGCGATTTCAAGGGGGTGCGGGCCGTCAGGGACGCAGGAAACGGGCGGTCGCGCGCGCCCCCTCGGCCCCCGGCGCGGGCGTGGAGCGCAGCCGCTGCACCGGCGCCTGCGGCTGGTCCAACTCGGCCATCAGCCGCGCGATCTGCGTATCCAGCCGCATCCCCAGCGAGATCGGCGTCCCCCCGCTTTCCGCCATCGCCGAGATGACCGCGACGATGCGCGGCGTGCCCTGCTCGATGGCAAAGACCGGCGCGCCCGAGGCGCCGCTGTCGATGCTGCACGACATCACCACCACCCCCTCGTCGAACCTATCGAGGACGGTGCAGCGGTCCTGCAGCGACGGCGCGCTTTCGCGGCCGCGCGCGTAGGAGACGACCGCGACCGCGGCGCCCCGGTCGGGCGGCTGCGCGGCCACCGCAAAGGGGGCCGCGCCGTTCAGCCGGATCGGCTGGTCCAGTTGCAGGATCGCCAGATCGCTCGCCACCCGCGACAGGGTCCGCGCGTCGGCCATGCGGAACTCCGGCGCGATCGCGGCGCGGCGGACGCCCCGGATCGCCTCGGCATGGCCGATGCGCCAGCCCGCCAGGAACTCGAGCGCCGCGTCGTCGATCCGCGCGCCGGTCTCCGGGTCGAACAGGCAATGCGCCGCCGTCAGCACCCGGTCCGGGGCGATCAGCGTCGCCGTGCAGAACCCCATCTGGTCCAGGTTCAACCGCCCGACCGCCTGCCACGCGCTGCCCGCCGCCCCCGGCTCGAGCGTCCGCAGCGGCGTGTCGCCCGCCATCTGCGCCAGCGCCGCCCCCGGCAGCAGGCCCCCCACAAGACAGCCCACGATCCACCGTTTCATGACCCCCCCTCCCGCGCCTGCCGCGACACCAGCTGCGAGCTTTCGGCGCGAGTCTGGCAGGAATGCGGCGGCGGCGCGGCCCTCGTCTGGCCCTTGCGCTCAATCCGAACGATCGCGCCTTGATCGCGCCGGCGCCTCACTCGGCCTGCAGCGCCCGCGGCTTCGGGCCGCCCGTCGCCCAGTCGAGCAGCTCGACCGTATGCACGACCGGCACCCCCGTCGCCCCGCCGATCTGCATCATGCAGCCGATATTGCCGGCGGCGATCACTTCGGGCGCCTTCGCCTCCAGCGTCGCGACCTTTCGCCGCTTCAGCTCGGCCGAAATCTCGGGCTGCAGCAGGTTGTACGTCCCCGCCGAGCCGCAGCACAGATGCGGGTCCTTCGGCTCCACCACCTCGAACCCCGCCGCCTTCAGCAGGTCCTTGGGCGCGGTCTTGATCTGCTGCCCGTGCTGGAGCGAACACGCCGCGTGATAGGCCACGCGCAGCCGCTCGGGCGCGCGCCCCGCGGGCTTCAGGGTCGTCAGCACCTCGCTCACGTCCTTCGCCAGCCCAGCCACCGTCGCCGCATCCCCGGCCAGATGCGCATCGGTGCGGAACATGTGGCCATAATCCTTGACCGTCGTGCCGCATCCGCTGGTGTTGATCACCACCGCGTCCAGCCCCGCGCCGCGCTTCTCGGCCATCCAGGCGCGGATATTCGCCGCCGCCGCCCGGTGCGCCGCGCTTTCCATCCCCATGTGATGCGTCAGCGCCCCGCAGCAACCCGCGCCTTCGGCCACGACCACCTCGCAGCCCAGCCGCGTCAGCAGGCGGATCGTCGCGTCGTTGATGTCCGTGTTCAGCGCCTTCTGCGCGCAGCCGGTCATCAGCGCCACCCGCATCCGCCGCTCGCCCTCGGCCGGGAACACCTGCGGATCGTCGTTGCGGCTCACCGGCGGCACCTGCTTCGGCGCCATCGCCAGCATCGCTTTCAGCCGCGCATCCGGCATCAGGACGGAAAACGGCCGCCCGATCTTGGCCCCCAGCAGCGCCAGCCGGAACCGCGTCGGGTAGGGGATCACCTGCGCCAGCACCCAGCGCAGCGCCCGGTCGCGCCAGGGTCGTTTGTAGGTCCGCTCGATATGCACCCGCGCGTGATCGACCAGATGCATGTAATGCACGCCCGACGGGCAGGTGGTCATGCAGGCCAGGCACGACAGGCATCGGTCGATATGCGTGACGGTCTTCTCGTCCGCCGCCCGGTCGTTCTCCAGCATGTCCTTGATCAGGTAGATCCGCCCGCGCGGGCTGTCGAGCTCGTCCCCCAGCACCGCATAGGTCGGGCAGGTCGCCGTGCAGAAGCCGCAATGCACGCAGGCGCGCAGCACCTCGTTCGACCGCGCGATGGCCGGGTCCTTGAGCTGCGTCTCGGTGAAATTCGTCTGCATCGCTACTCCATCAGCCCCGGGTTCAGCACGCCGCGCGGGTCGAACCGCCGCCGCAGCCCCGCCGTCAGCGCCGCCACCGGCGCGGGTTCGGGCGGGAAGGGGGCGATCCGCGCGCGCACCGCCTCAGGGGCGCGCACCAACACCGCATGACCCGCAAACGGCCCCAGCGCCGCGCGCAGGTCCGTCCCCTCGGCCACCAGCAGCCACAACAGCCCGCCGCCCCAGTCGTAAAGCGCCCGGCCCCCGGCCTTCGCCGCCAGCCCCGGCGCGTCCGAGGGCCGGGTCGAGACCCGCCAGACATCGCCCGCCTGACCATGAAACGTCGCCACATCGCGCACCGCGCGCCACAATGCGGCGCTTTCCGCGCCCTCGATCCGCGATGCCGCGCCGTACTCCGCCAGATGCGCCGCCAGCGCCCCGCCGCGATAGGCGACCGAGGCCGCGAACCCCTCCAGCCGCAGTACCGTCCGCCCATCCGGCAGATGCGCCGCGCCGTTCACCTCATAGGGCGACCCCAGCGCCGCCGCCATCGCCGCCAACGCCGCCTCCGGCGCCAGACCCTCCAGCGCCAGGGTCGTTGCGGCCTCGGGCGCGGGCAGGACCTTGAAGGCGACCTCGCTCAACACCCCCAGCGTGCCCCAGGACCCCGCCATCAGCTTCACGAGGTCATAGCCGGTGACGTTCTTCATCACCCGCCCGCCGTTGCGGATCACATTGCCCGCCCCGTCCACGAACCGCACCCCGATCAGCGAATCGCGACACGCCCCCGCCTGCACCCGCCGCGGCCCCGAGGCATTGGCCGCCACAACGCCGCCGATGGTCGGCGCGCCATCGGTGGCCATCAGGCCACGGTGGTCCATCGGCTCGAACGGCAGCCGCTGCCCTTCGGCGGCCAGCGCCGCCTCGACCTCGTCCAGCGGCGTGCCGGCGCCCGCGACCAGCGTCAGCGCCCCGGGCTCGTAGAGCCGGATGCCGGAAAGCGCCGCGGTGGACAGCGCCGCGCCCGAAACCGGACGGCCCACCGGCCGCGTGCCGCCGCCCACGACCCGCAGGGGGCCGGTGGCGGCTCGGATGGCCTCGGCCAGTTCGGCCTCATCGCTCGGCTGCATCGCCGCGGTGTTCATCTCCGCCCCCTCGCTGCCTGCGATGCGGCCCGGCTCCGCGGGGCCGCCGTCCGCCGCCGCGGCCCCGTGGGGGCGGGCTTTCGTGCGAGTACGCACAAATCGTCGCGGTATGTGCAGAAATCGCGTATAGATGTAATACCGACGTCATACCGACGCGATACCGACGCCGTGGAAGACCCGGTGCATCGGTCCGGATCCTGGACCGCACGCCCGGCCAGGCAGGCCGCAACGCTCACGCCGCCGACCGCCGCGTGTCGCTTGACGCCAGCGGAAAGACCTTGGCGGGATTCAGCAGCCAGCGCGGATCGAAGACATCCTTGACCCGCATCTGCGCCTCCAGATCCTCTTGAGAATACTGGACATTCATCAGGTCCCGCTTCTCGATCCCCACGCCATGCTCGCCGGTCAGGCAGCCGCCCACCTCGACGCACAGCCGCAGGATATCCGCCCCCAGCTCCTCGGCCTTTTCCAGGTCGCCCGGCTTGTTGGCATCGAACAGGATCAGCGGATGCATGTTGCCGTCCCCGGCGTGAAAAACATTCGCGACCGCAAGGCCATAGCCCTCCGCCAGCTCCGCGATCCGGCGCAGCACCAGCGGCAGTTCCGACACCGGGATCGTCCCGTCCAGACAGATATAGTCGCCCAGCTGCCCCATCGCCCCGAAGGCCGATTTGCGCCCCAGCCAGATCCGCGCCGACTCCGCCTCCGAGCCGCTTTCGCGGAACTCCACCGGGTCGTGTTTCGCCGCGATCTGGCGAATGAGCCCCAGCTGCTCGTCGATCTCCGCCCCGCTGCCCTCGACCTCGACGATCAGCAGCGCCTCGCAATCCGGATAGCCCGCGCCGGCGAAATCCTCGGTCGCGCGGATGCAGGGCCGGTCCATGAACTCGATCGCCACGGGCAGGACGCCCGCCTTGATGATGTCGCTGACGCAGGCCCCCGCCACCTCGTTCGAATTGAAGCCGATCAGCACCGGCCGCGCCCCCTCGGGCTTGGGCAGGATCCTCAGCCAGGCCTCGGTCACCACGCCCAGCTGCCCCTCGGAGCCGCAAACGACGCCCAGCAGGTCCAGCCCGCCCGCATCCATGAAGGGCCCGCCCAGCTCGACCACGGTGCCGTCCATCAGCACCATCGTCACGCCCAGCAGGTTGTTCGTCGTCACCCCGTATTTCAGGCAATGCGCGCCGCCCGAATTCATCGCGATATTGCCCGAGATCGCGCAGGCCAGCTGGCTCGACGGGTCGGGCGCGTAGAAGAAACCATCGGATTCGACCGCCTGCGTGACCGCCAGGTTGGTGATCCCCGCCTGCACGCGGATCGCGCGGTTCTCCAGGTCGATCGCCAGCACCTCGCGCAACCGCGCCACGCCCAGGATCACGCTGTCCGCCGTCGGCATCGCCCCACCGGCCAGCGAGGTGCCCGACCCGCGCGGCACCACCGGCACGCCTTCCTCGTGGCAGGCCTGCAGCACCGCCGCGACCTCGGCGGTGGTCGAGGGCAGCACCACGGCCAGCGGCGGGCATCTATAGGCCGTCAGCGCATCGCATTCATAGGCGCGCGTCTCGGCCGGGTCGTGAATGACGGCTGTCGGGTCCAGCGCGGCCTGCAGGCGGGCGATCACGCGCGCCCGCTTGCCTAGGATGGCCGGGTTCGGCTTGGGCATGTCCATCGGGTGCCTCCTCCTCTGAGCCGATAATATGCCCGTTTGCGCGCGCGTCCAGTCCGCTCAGCGCCGCCCGCACCGCGCCGCCCAGTCGGCGACCGCCTTGCCGAAGGCGTGGAACAGCGGGCGCGAGACCGGGTCGCGCCCGGCGTTCCATTCCGGATGCCATTGCACCGACAGCGTGAATCCCGGCGCGTCGCGGACATAGATCGCCTCGGGCGTGCCGTCCGGCGCATGGCCGTCGATGACGATCCGCGCGCCCGGCTTCTGGATCCCCTGGCCGTGCAGCGAATTGGTCATCACCTCGTTGGCGCCGAAGAGCCGGTGAAAGACGCCGCCATCGGAAAACTTCACCGTATGGCGCAGGGCGAATTTCTCCTCCAGCGTCCCGTCGGGGGGCATGCGGTGGTTCATCCGCCCGGGCAGATCGCGGATCTCGGGGTGCAGCGTGCCCCCCAGCGCGACGTTCACCTCCTGAAACCCGCGGCAGACCCCCAGGAAGGGCTGGCCGCGCTCGACGCAGGCGCGCACCAGCGGCAGCGCCACCGCATCGCGCCCCCGGTCGAAGGCGCCATGCGCCGGCGTCTCGTCCTCGCCGTATTCCTCGGGGTGGACATTGGGCCGCCCGCCGGTCAGCAGGAAGCCGTCGCAGACCTCCAGCAACTCGTTCACCGAGACATAGCGCGGGTCCGACGGGATCAGCAGCGGCAGCGCGCCGGAGACCTCGGCCACCGCTTGCGAATTCATCGTGCCGCCGGCATGGGCGGGGTACTGGTCGTTGAGCAGGTAGCTGTTGCCGATGATGCCGACAACAGGGCGCGGGCGCGGCATGGCGATCCTTCTAGCAGCGGGTTCCGCCTTATCTATTCCGCCCCGCGCGCAAGGGGAAGGGGAGCGCGGAAGGCAAAGGAAAGCGCGGCGAAGGGGTGGCGCCGATGCCGCCGCCTGACGCGGCCGCGCCGGGCTGCCGATGCCGTCCCGGAATCTGGCGCTATCGCGCCTCTGGCCCCGGCCCCCCGGCAAACCCCGCCCCGAACCCGCGCCCGGAGCCGCCGTCGCCGAGCCGCCCGGAACGGCGCGGACGGGCGCTGTGGATAAAACGTCCTACGCGAGTCCTACGTTTGTCATACGCGAGTCCTACGTTTGTCATACGCCTTGTGACACCCACAAACCCCGCAAAATCAGCCCGCGCGCCCCGCCCTGCGCCCGCCCCGTCAAGCTTTCGTCAACCGCCGCTGCGACCCCCGCGCGCCAGCGGATGATGCGCCATGACAAGCTCCCGCAGCCGCTCGTCCAGCACATGCGTGTAGATCTCGGTCGAGGAGAGATCCGCATGGCCAAGCAGCAGCTGGATCACCCGCAGATCGGCCCCGCCGGCCAGCAGATGCGTGGCGAAGGCATGGCGCAGCACATGCGGGCTGGCCCGGTCGGGGTCGATCCCGGCGCGCGCCGCGACCTCCTTGACCAGGCCATGAAAACGCACCCGGCTCAGGTGCCCCGCCGCCCCGCGCGCCGGGAAAAGATACTTCGACGCGGGCCGTCCCGCCTGGGTCGCCTGCGCCTCGGCCCGGTCGCGATGCACCAGCCAGACCGCCACCGCCGCCCGCGCGGCATCCGACAGCGGCACCATCCGGTCCTTGCCGCCCTTGCCGCGCACCAGCACCATCTCGGGCGCGCCGCGCAGCGCCGCATGCGGCAGGCCGACCAGTTCCGAAACCCGCATCCCCGTGGCGTAGAGAAGCTCGAAAAGACAGGCATTCCGGGCCTTTACGGCCTGATCCGGGCCGTGATCGCGCGCCGCGTCGAGCAGGGCCGCGACCTCGTCCTCGCGCAGCGTACCGGGCAGGCGCTGCGCCCGCCCCGGCCCGTCGATGCGCAACGCTGGGTGATCTTTGCGCCAGCCCTCGTCCATCGCGAAGCGGAAGAAACGCTTGAGCGCCGAGAGCCGGCGCGCCCGCGTCGCCCGCGACATCCCCTCGGCGTCGAGCGCGATCAGATAGCCCTCGATCAGGTCGCGCCCGGCTTGGCCCAGGTCGCTGCCGCGCCCGGCGAGCCATTCGCCCGCGTCGCGCAAATCGCGCCCATAAGCCAGCAGCGTGTTCCGCGCCGCGCCGCTTTCGGCGGCCATCGCCTCGAGGAAGGTGGCGATGCGGCGGGCGTCCTGCGCATGCAGGGCGGGCATCCTTCAGCCCCGCCGTTCCAGCAGAATCGCCTGCAACGCGGCGCGCCGCGCGATATCCTCGAACCCCAGATGCCGCAGCAGCGCGAGCCCCTCGGCCAGCATCCGCGGATCGCTGCCATTGCCGATCCGCTCCAGCACGCGCAACACCTCCGCGCCCCGCCGCCCCTCCGCCAACCGCTCAAGCGCCGCAGCCGGCAGGTCGGGCGTTTCCGTAAAAGCCTCCGCCACAGCGATCTCAACCGCATCCTCCCCGGGTTCGGGCGGCAGCCCCTGCGCGACGGCGGCAAGAAATCGTGCCCGCGGATCGTCATCGGTTTCGGTCCGCGCAAAGGCCTCGTAGCCGTCGGAGAGGTAGGCAATGGCGCGCGCAACCTCGTCGGCGTCGCCCTCAAGCGTAACGGCGCGCAAGCGGTCGGCGAAAAGCGTGACCAGCGCCAGTTCCAGTTCGGCTGCCGCCATCTGCTGCCACGCTTCCAGCAGCGCGGCGCCGATCCGCTCTGGCTCCTCTGCTTCCAGCGCGGCCTCGAGCCGCTGCACCGCCCGGACCCGGTCCCATATCCCGCCCGACGCCGCCGCTGCACGCTCGGTATAAAGGCCAAGGAGCCGGTTCGGTGCAAGCGCGCCCGTCCGCACCAGCCGCTCCGCTGCCTCGATCTGCGCCCGCCAGCCGATGGTTCCGCGCAGATCGGCATGGGCGAAGGCGACCGGCAGGCCATGGGTCGCGACCGGCTCGCCAACCGCTTCGAGCACCCGCCATGCGAGCGGGCTGAGCTTGGTCGGCAGCCCGGTCAAGGCCGGGATCGGCCCGTCATCGACATGTCCGTCGATTTCCAGGTAGAGCGCGATCAACTCGTCGTAGGGCGGCGGCAGCGCGCCTTCGGCCTCGGCACTTTCGAAAGCGTCTTCGGCCGCCAGCCACTCGCCGCCGCGCGCCAGGCAATAGATCCGCGCGGGCTCGAACGGGAAGGGCGGATCGGCGCGCAGGACATGCGCGCAGACCGGTTCCTCGTCGCCCAGAAGCAGCGCGATTTCAAGCCGGCGCAGCTTCAGCCCCGGATCGCGGGAATCGAGGGTGTCCAGCATCGCCAGTGCCTGGTCGAGCGCGCCGAATTCGAAAAGCTTCTCGATGCGCGCGGCCAGAAGTGGCGAGCCTTGCGCCTCGGTCGGGGCGCCGTGGGGGGCATCGAATTCGGCGAGAAGCAGCCGGTAGGCCAGCACCCGCAACGCGGGCAGGGTATCGGCGGGCAGGGCGGCGACCAGCGGCGCCAGTTCCTCGGCCGTGCTGGGGCCCCAGAAGTCGCGCGCCAAACCGACGCGGTCTGGTGGGAATAGCCCCACCGCATCGGGATGCACCCGGTCGAGAGGGCGCATGGTGATGACATCCTGAAACCAGGCGTCGCCCGTTGGCGGCGTGACCGGAACGGGCGCGTCGGGCTCGGGCACCACCATCGTTTCCTGCAACCAGTCGATGGCCGAAAGCGGTGCGTCCGCGGCCAGCGGCGCGGCGGAAAGGCAGGCGACGAGCGCGCCGGCAAGAGCCTTGCCGCCTTGCCTGCCTGACGCTCGAACACCGCCCATCCCCCTCATCCCGCGCCCAGATCGATCGGCAGGCTGCGCGGCACTTGCGGCACCTCGAGATCGCCGAAATAGGCGAAGGCGAGAAAGCCGAGCCCGGCGATCACCAGAAGCAGAAGCAGGAAACGAAAGAGATATCCGACAAATCCGGGGCGGTCGTTACGACGGGGCATATTATGCTCGGCCTTCCTTGTTCGGTGGGGTCTGCGCCCCCGCGCCGGGGCCGCCCCTGCCATTCTTGCGCGATTTATATCTGGTACTCACGCGGAGATCACGCCATTGAATACGCAAATGCGTGAAAACCTGCCGGGCTGCAACGTCAGGCGGACCGGGAGAGCAAATCGACGGGGGCGAATGGCGGCAGGTAAGCGCGGCAGGCTCAGGAAGACGGTTGTGATGGTCGGCATGATGGGCGCGGGCAAGACCGCCGTAGGGGGCGAACTGGCTCGCAACCTGGGCGTGCCCTTTCGCGATTCGGACGCCGAGATCGAAACCGCGGCAAATGCCACGATCGCCGAAATCTTCGCCCGTGACGGCGAGGCCTTCTTCCGCCAGAAGGAGGCGCAAGTCATCGCCCGGCTTCTCAAGGCCGCGCCCGGCATCCTGTCGGTTGGCGGCGGGGCCTTCCTGAATGCCGACACGCGCGCGCTCATTCACGAACTTGGCGTTTCGGTCTGGCTTAAGGCGGGACTGGAACTTCTTTGGAGCCGGGTTAAGCGCAAGGATACCCGCCCGCTTCTGCGCACGCCCGATCCGCGGCGCACGCTGGCGGAACTAATGGAGGCGCGCGAGCCCGCCTATGCGCAAGCCGACCTGATCGTCGAGGTTTCGGCCGGCGCCTCGATCGAGGAAACGGCCGTGCAGGTGCGCGCCGCGCTCGCCACCCGTCCCGATGTCCTTGCCTGAGGTAACTCCGTGACCGACCGCCCCATCGATACCGTTTCCGTAGCGCTTGGCCCACGCAGCTACGAGGTGCGCATCGGCTCGGGCCTGATCGCGCGGGCGGGGGCCGAGATTGCGCCGCTTCTGCACCGCCCCCGCGTCGCGGTCCTGACCGAAGAACAGGTTGCCGCGCTCCATCTCGACGCGCTGCAAGCAGGGCTTGCCGCGGACGGCATCACCATGCAGGCGCTGGCGTTGCGGCCGGGCGAGGCAACCAAGAGCTGGCCGCATCTGGCCCGTGCCGTCGAATGGCTGCTCGAGATGCGGGTCGAACGCGGCGATGTCGTCGTTGCCCTGGGCGGCGGGGTCATCGGCGATCTGGCGGGCTTCGCCGCCGCGATCCTGCGCCGCGGGGTGCGCTATGTTCAGGTGCCGACGACGCTGCTAGCGCAGGTCGACAGTTCCGTCGGCGGCAAGACCGGGATCAACACCGCGCAGGGAAAGAACCTCGTTGGCGCGTTTCACCAGCCGAGCCGCGTTCTGGCCGATATCGACGTGCTCGAAACGCTGCCGCATCGCGATTTTCTGGCGGGCTACGGCGAGGTGGTGAAATATGGGCTTCTGGGGGACGCCGTGTTCTTCGCCTGGCTCGAGGCGAAGGGACCGTCGCTGGCTGCGGGTGATCCCGCGTTGCGCCAGGAGGCCGTGCGCCGATCGGTCGCGATGAAGGCCGCCATCGTCTCGCGCGACGAAACCGAAACGGGTGAACGCGCGCTGCTCAACCTGGGCCATACGTTCGGTCATGCGCTCGAGGCGGCGACGGGCTATTCCGACCGGCTGTTGCATGGCGAGGGGGTGGCGATCGGCTGCCAGCTGGCCTTCGACCTTTCCGCCAGGCTTGGCCTCTGCCCGCAGGAAGCGCCCGGGCGGCTTGCGACGCATTTACAGACGATGGGGATGAAGCGGCGTCTCGCCGAGATTCCGGGCGACCTGCCGGACGCAGACGCGCTGATCGCACTGATGGCGCAGGACAAGAAGGTGGTGGACGGGCGCATGCGCTTCGTACTCTCCCGCGACATTGGCGCGGCCTTTGTAACGGATGCCGTTCCGCGCAAGAGTCTGGGCGCATTTCTGGACGAGGCACTTGGGGCGCAGTGATGCCGGAAACCGCACGTCACCAGCCCTGGCTGGGACGGGGCAAACGTAAAGGCACGTCGGGATTGGAGCGGGTACCGGGAGGAAAAACGCATGGTCCGGCCCGTCGACTGGTTCCTGATCACAAGACCATCGCGGTTTTCCGGCGACAGAATCGCCCAACCAATCGAAAGACCTGTGCGAAGTTCGTGGATCTCTGCCGCCGGATTGGCGTGCTGAAGGGCGAGGTCGTGGCCGTCGATGGGAGCAAGTTCAAAGCAGTGAACAACCGAGATCGGAACTTCATCAAGGGCAAGATCGCCAGTCGTCTTCATCTGGAAGCCGAGCTCGGCCGCTATAGAGGAGGCCGACCGGATTGACCGGCAGGAAACCGGCGCGGCGCGCGCCGAGCGCGCGGCGCATCTGACAGGCCGCCATCACCGAATACGCAAAGAGATCGAGCGCCTGCTGGCTATGGAGCAGGCCCTGGCCGATGCGCCGGACGGGTAGATATCGCTGACCGACACCGATGCACGCGCCATGGCGACGCGCGCGCAGCACAGCGGGCATGTCGGCTATAGTGTTCAAAGCGGTGTCGATGCCGAGACGCATCTGATCGTGACGCATGAGGTCCCCAACCAAGGGCATGACCGGGATCTGTTGGCCAGGATGGCTACACAGGCAGAAAGTAACGCAGTGCGAGGATATGCACATTCTTGCCGACAAGGGCTTTCTCAGCGCCCTCGAAATCCTTGCCCGCCACAAGGCGGGCATCACCGCGACCGTGCCACGCTCGGACACATCCGGCGCCCGATCAAAAGGGCAATTTGGGAGAAATCTCTTGTCTACTTACCAATGGTAAGATATAACGCTTACCATAGGTAAGCAAGCCGGTATGAGGCCCGCCATGGAACCGCTCCGCGTCTTCACCTTCTCGCCCGCATGGGGGCTGCCCACCACCGGCCCCTTCGCGCTGAAGCTGC
>SLKW01000230.1 GCA_007134405.1 Paracoccaceae bacterium | reverse complement strand
GACTGGTGCCGGCGGAGGGATTCGAACCCCCGACCTTCGCTTTACAAGAGCGTTGCTCTACCAACTGAGCTACGCCGGCTTGTCTCCTCGTAGTCGTTCTGCGCGCGCCGCTCAAGCGTGTTGCGGTCGACGGCAGCGAACGGTGCGCAGAACTCGGGCGACAGCGCAGTATGGGAGCCTGCCGCCGCCCGGCGGTCAGTTCATGCCGAGCGCGGCCTTGTAGACCTCGAGGACGGCTTCCTCTTCGGCGATATCGGCGGGTTCGCGCCGGCGCAGGGCGACGATCTTGCGCAGCGCCTTGGTGTCGTAGCCGCGGCCCTTGGCTTCGGCCATCACCTCCTTCTGCTGGTCGGCGATGTCCTTCTTTTCGGCTTCAAGCTGTTCATAACGTTCGACAAACTGACGCAATTCGTCGGCGGTTACCGCATAGGTATCGGGGCTGCTCATCGGGGTCTCTCTGGCCTGTTGCGCGCCTCTCCTAGCGGTTGAGCCGGGGGCTCGCAAGGCTGCGCGGGGGGGCTTTTCCCGACCGGCGGATCAGTCGCGCGCGATCATGCGGCCGATCGGGCGACCGGCGAGGATGTGGACGTGCAGATGCGGGACTTCCTGGACGCCATGGGGGCCGGCGTTCGCGATGAGCCGGTAGCCGTCGCCGCCCCTGCCGGGGCCGATGCCGAGCTGGTCGCAGACCTGCCCAATGGCGCGGGTGAAGTCGGCGATCTCGGCGTCCGAGGCCTCCTGCGCGAAGTGGTCATACGTGATGTAGGGGCCTTTCGGGATGACCAACACATGATGTGGGGTTTTGGGCTGGATATCCTCAAAGGCCAGGGAATGCTCGGTTTCCAGCACCTTCTTGCAGGGGATCTCGCCGCGCAGGATGCGGGCAAAGACGTTCTGGTCGTCGTAGGAATAGGACATGGCCGCTCCGTCGCGTCGTGTATCGGGCGGGATGATAGGCCGGGGCGGCGGGCGGGTGCAACGGGTGGAAGGTCGGGGGGGAGAGGTCGATGGTGGCATCCGTCCGACATCGGTATCGCGTCGGTATGACGTCGGTATCACGTCATGACGTTGCGCGCGTTGCCGTCCGACCACGTTAACCGGAGCCGCGCCCCCGAGCCGGTGCCGCAAGGCCGAGGCGCGGGGCCCGAGCTGCCGCAACAGCGGCCCAAAGCTTGGAGCGCAGCATCGGCGGCGGCGCCCCGCGCCGCGCGCGCAGCGCGCGGCGCCCGGCCCAACGCGAGGAAGGTTCGTGCCGCAGGCACAGCCTGACGAGGGGCGGGAGACCTTCCGTCGCCCCCGGGTCCGACCGCCGGAGTGGCTTGGGCCTGCGCCGCCGGACAGCCGCTCAGAGCCGGACGAGCTGCTTGCCGAAATTCCGCCCCGACATCATCCGCAGAAAGGCCGCCGGCGCGTTCTCGAACCCCTCCAGCACGTCCTCGCGATACTGCAGCTTGCCGTCGCGCCAGAGCCGCGCCAGGCTGGCCATCGCCGCCTCGCGCTTGTGCCACCAGTCGAAGACGATGAGCCCCTGCACCCGCGCCCGCGTCACGATCAGCCGCGACGAGGCGCGCAGGCCGATATCCTGGTCCGCCGGCTTGTCGACGACCGCGATGCGCCCGCAGACGATCACCCGCGCATGCGTGGCAAGTTGCGCCAGCACCGTGTCGTGGATCGCCCCGCCGGTGTTGTCGAAGAAGACGTCGACGCCCTCGGGGCAAGCCGCGCGCAGATCCTCGGCCAGGGTCGCGCTGCGATGGTTGACGCCGGCCGCGTAGCCGATCGCGCGGCAATGGGCGAGTTTGTCGTCCGACCCCGCGATCGCCACCGGCCGCGCGCCCATCGCCCGCGCGATCTGCCCCGCCACCTGCCCCACCGCGCCCGACGCCGCCGAGATCACCACCGTCTCGCCGGGTTTCGGGCAGCCGATCTCGGTCAGGCCGATCCAGGCGGTGAGGCCGGGCATGCCCAGCCAGGACAGCGTCGCCTGTTCCGGCACGCCCTCGGGCACGCGGTTGACGCGGGCCGCGCCCGGCGCGTCGGGGCTGAGCACGGCATGCTCCTGCCAGCCCATGCCCATCGCCTCGGCCAGGTCGCCCTCGGCCCAGTCGGGGTGGTTGGACTTCACCACCTGCCCGACGCCGCCGCCCTGCATCACCTCGCCCGGCGCCACGCCCGCGGCGTAATTCGCCCCCGGCGCGATGCGGCCGCGCATGTAGGGGTCCATCGACAGCCAGCGCAGCCTGACCAGGATCTGGCCGGGGCCGGGCTCGGGGACGGGCGCCTCGGTCAGGCGCCAGCACGCCTCGGTCGCCGGTCCCTCGGGGTAGTGGTCGAGCACCCATTGCCGGTTCATTCCGCGCCTCCCTTCGCTTTGCGGGCGCACCATGCCGTGACGCTGCGGCACGGGCAAGGGGCGCGCGGCCGGGCTTTCGCGGTGCGGGGCCCGCTGCTAGGCTCATCCTATCCGGGGGGGCATGGTTGGGGGAGCATGTCGCAAAAAGCCGTCATCACCTGTGCGCTGACCGGCGTGCTGACCGACCCGCGCCGGCATCCGGTCCCGGTCACGCCCGCCGAACTGGCCGCCGAGGCGCGCGCCGCCTGGGAGGCGGGGGCCGTCTGCATGCATGTCCATCTGCGCGACCAGGGGCCGGGGCGCGGGCATCTGCCAAGCTGGGACCCCGCCCTCGCGGTCGAGGTGGCCGAGGCGATCCGCGCCGCCTGCCCCGGCGTGATCCTGAATTTCACAACCGGCGTGCCGGGGCGCGACCAGTCGGGGCCCATCGCCTGCCTGCGGGCCGTGCGGCCCGAGCTTGCCGCCTGCAATGCGGGCTCGCTCAACTACCTCAAGGCGCGCGCCGACGGCTCCTGGGCCTGGCCGCCGATGCTGTTCGAAAACACGGTCGAGAAGATCGAGGAACTGCTGGCCGTGATGCGCGAGACCAGCACGCGGCCCGAATTCGAGTGTTTCGATCTGGGCATCCTGCGCTCGGTCGGGATGTTCGAGGCGGCGGGAATGGTCGCGCGCCCGCAGGTCAACCTGGTGATGGGCGTGGCCTCGGGGATGCCGGCCGATCCCGAGCTTCTGCCGCTGGCGCTGCGCTACCGGCCCGAGGGCGCGCCCTGGCAGGTCACCGCCATCGGCCGGGCCGAGGTCTGGGCGCTGCAGGCGCGCGCGGCGGAACTGGGCGGGCATCTGCGCACGGGGCTCGAGGATACGTTCTACCTGCCGGACGGGTCGCGGGCGGCGGGCAACGGCGCGCTGGTCGCGGCGCTGGCCTCGGTGGCGCGGGCGGCGGGGCGCGAGCTCGCCTCGGCCGACGAGGCGCGGGCGATCTGGGGGTTGGAATGACGCGGGGACTGGCGGACTGAAGGGGGCGGGATGGCGATCCTGGGCACATCGATGGACCCCGGCGGGGAGGCGTTCGCGAAGAACGCGGCGCGCATGGCGGGCGCCTGGGCCGCGGTGCAGGCGGTCACCGACGCGGTCGCCGCGGCGGCCGAGGCCGCGCGGGGGCGGGCCGAGGCGCGCGGGATGCTGCTGCCCCGCGAGCGGCTGGCGCTGCTTCTCGATCCCGGCGCGCCGTGGCTGGAATTGTGCGCGCTGGCCGGGTGGCGGCGCTATGGCGACAAGGACGGGACCGGCGCGGGCGCCGGCGTCATCGGCGGCATCGGGCGCGTTTCGGGGCGCTGGTGCCTGGTCAAGGTCGACGATTACGCCGTCAAGGGCGGCACGGTCACGCCCGACGGGTTGGCCAAGAAGCTGCGGCTGATGGAAGTGGCGCGCGAGTGCCGGCTGCCGCTGGTGGTGCTGGCGCAGTCGGGCGGCGCGAACCTCGCCTATGCGCACGAGGTGTTCATCCCCGGTGGGCGGGCCTTTGCCATGCAGGCGCGGCTTTCCGCGGCGGGCATCCCGCAGGTGACGGTCGTGCACGGCTCGGCCACCGCCGGGGGCGCGTACCAGCCGGGGCTGTCGGACCATGTGGTGATGGTGCGCGGGCAGGCAACGATGTACCTGGCCGGGCCGCCGCTCCTGAAGGCCGCGACGGGCGAGGAGGCGACGGACGAAGACCTGGGCGGCGCCGAGATGCATTGCACGGTCGCGGGCACGGGCGATTACCTGGCCGAGGACGATGCCGACGGCATCCGCATCGCGCGCGAGATCGTCGCCGGCCTGCCGGGGGCCGAGGCGCCGGCGGGCGACTGGGCGCCGCCCCTCTACCCCGCATCGGAGCTGATGGGCGTGGCGCCCGAGGACCCGAAGACGCCCTGGGACTGCCGCGAGATCGTGGCGCGGTTGGCCGACGGATCGGATTTCCTGGAGTTCAAGGCCGCCTATGACGCCGGCACGGTCTGCGGCTGGATGCGGATCGAGGGGCGGCACTGCGGCGTCATCGGCAACAACGCTCCGATCACCGCGGCGGGGGCGGCGAAGGCCGGACAGTTCATCCAAGCCTGCGACCAGGCCGGCACGCCCTTGCTGTTCCTGCACAATACGACGGGGTTTCTGGTCGGCACCGGGCCCGAGCGCGAGGGGATCATCAAGCACGGCTCGAAGATGATCCAGGCGGTGGCGAATGCGCGGGTGGCGAAGCTGTCGGTGGTGGTCGGCGGCTCCTACGGCGCCGGGAACTACGCGATGTGCGGGCGGGGGTTCGATCCGCGCTTCATCTTCGCCTGGCCCAATGCGCGCACGGCGGTGATGGGCGGCGCGCAGGCCGGGCGCGTGCTACGGATCGTGACCGAGGCGAAGATGCGGAAGGCCGGCGCGGTGGACGAGGCGCGGCTGGAGACGCTGGAGCGCGAGACGGCCGCGATGCTCGAGGCGCAGACGACGCCGCTGATGTCCTCGGCGCGGTTGGAGGATG
>SLKW01000464.1 GCA_007134405.1 Paracoccaceae bacterium | reverse complement strand
GGCGGCCAGAAGCGCCGCTACGGCGGCAGTGGTAAGAGAGGCTTTCTTGATCATGAAGGGCATGCTCCTGTTGATGCACTGCTTGCAAGGACGATTTCGGGCCTTATCGGGGTATGCGCTTGACCCATCTCCACGCATCTGAGCCGGTCACGCAGGTCCGGAGGTTGCCATCGAAAGAGCGGCTTGCCGGAGGTCGTGTCGGCGGCGTTTCAGTGAGGTTCTTATCGGCAGGCGCAACGAATGCCGCAATTGCGTCGCAATCGACTTGGGTTGCGTTCATATGGCCGGCGTGCATGTCGCACATTTACGCGTCATTAATTCGTGGCAATGCTCGATTCTGCTGCGCCGCAGAAAACGCCAAAGAACCCGGAGCGGAGATAGCCGGCCCAGGGGGAAGATCGCTTTGGTGAATGAAAGAGGCGTTCTTCCGACGCTATGGCACCCGAGAATGATGAATTGCCGCCGAAAGAAGCGCCGCAGTCGACCAACAAATTGTCGTTGAGCGGGCCTAGCGGGCGACCGCTCGCCGCTCGTTTGATTTGCTCATTGCTTGAAGGCGGCGGCGAACTTCAGATGGGCCACTAGGGCCGCGCGTCAGTCAAGCTTTGCCCGATGTCAGCGCGGCTCAGGCGGTTCGGTCAGTCCAAGTACCGCTTCAATGGCCATCCCCAAGGCAATCAGCCTGCGATCCGAATCCGCGGGACCATCGAGTTCGATCCCCACCGGCAGGCCGGTCTCTGGTCCCAGGCCGGCGGCAACGCTCAGGCCAGGGATGCCCGCGACCGAACCCGGATCGGCATTTCGAATGAACCTGCCGAAGACCTCGAGGCTTGAGGCTTCGGGCGAGGCGCGTTCAGCAACCTGCGGGACCGTGGGGAAAATCAGCGCATCCAGCGCGTTTTCGGCAAAGATCGCTTTGTAGGCATCGATCAGCGCAGGGCGCCCTTCGGCAATCGCGCGCTCGTAGATGGGTGCGCCATCGACCAGTTCGCCCTCCGGAGTGGGAAGCATTCCCGTGAGTACGAGACCTTCGTATGTCTGCTTAACGTCCGGGCTCGCGATTTCGGCGACCACGTCCTCGATGGTGATGCCGGGCATGTTGCGTTCCAGATAGGCGATCAGGTGGGTCCGCGCCTCGATCAGTGCGATCGGAAAACTGATCTGGGCGCTGAGATCGAATATGGCGCTATCGTCCACCGCGATGATCGTGGCGCCGGCAGCCTGCAGCGCTTCGGTGACGAACGCCCAGACCGCCTGAACATCGGCGTCGAGATCGGAGGTAAAGACGCGGCCCACCCCCAGCGTCACGCCATCGAGGTCTGCGGCCTCCTCGACCGCATCGCCTGTGATCACCCGGTCGATCAATTCGATATCGGCGACGCTCGCCGCAATGATGCCCGCCGTGTCGCGGGTGTTGGAGATCGGCACGATTCCATCGGATGGATAGCGCCCAATGGTCGGGCGAAACCCGCTCACGCCATTCACCGCCGCCGGCACGCGCACCGAGCCGCCGGTGTCGGTCCCGAGGCCGGCCGTCACCGCTCCGGCACCTACAAGCGCGCCAGTGCCTGACGAGGATCCCCCGGCGAAGCGTTCGGTATCATAGGGGTTGCGCACGCCGGGTTCCGGCCCTGTCTGATAGACCGGGTTCCATCCGGAGATACCGAAGGCCAATTCGTGCATGTGGGTCGTCGCGACAACGATGGCGCCAGCGTCGACGAGTCTCTGCAGCACCGGCGCATTGGCACCGGCGACCGCCTCTTGCAGGGCTGGGGTGCCAGCGGCATTGGGCAGACCCTCGGTGCGGATGTTGTCCTTGACCACGATCGGCAGGCCCGCCAGGGGACCGGTTCGCGCACCCTCGTCTACCTCCCGCGCTGCGCTTGTCGCCGCCTCGGCATTCAGGTGGGCCACACCGTTCAGGACCGACCAACCCTCTATCGTGTCGAGGGTCGCAGAAACCGCCTCTTCGGCGCTGGTCTCGCCCGCTTGGATCTCTGCGAGCAGGTCGACCGCGCGCGCCCGTTCACCCTCGGCCATTGCGCCTGTCGTGATCAGACAACCCGCGACCAAGCTCGGGACCATATACTGGATTAACGTCCGATAGCCTTCCATCGCCTCCCCCATCGCGCTGCCCCGACGGCATTCGCCGGGTACACGGCGAAAACACTAGCAGGGCCATTGTTGCCGGTCCACGCGCGAGTTGTGGCCTGGTACGGCGATTGGAACGGCAACTGCCGTCCCGACGAGCGCTAGCGGACAATGACCTGCGGGGGACTCATTTATCCGCCCAATGCTTTCGCCGCCAAGTACCCGGACCCGCCGCCAAGCCCCGGCCCCGGATGGATGGAGGCACCGATGTGGTGGAATCCATGGACCTGCGACCCGCCCTTGGCCGATTGCGGGAAAGGGCGCCATAAGAAGAACTGGTCGATGGAACAAGCCCCTCCATAGGGATCACCGCCGACCAGATTCATGTTCATCTTCTGTAGATCCGCTGGCGAATAGGCGCGGCGGGCGAGCTTGATGGCGTCGAAGTCCTTGATGTGCCGTGCCAGGATCGCCTCGATCCGGTCGGCAAAAGCCTCGCGCGTCTCCTCGTCCCAGTCGCGGCCCTCGATCCTGCCGGCAGCATCGCCCTTGATGACGCGTGGCGCGTCGGGAATCTGTAGCCAGAGGATCGCCTTGCCCTCCGGCGCACGGCTCGGGTCAAGCCGATGCGGCTGGCCGACGCAGATTGTGGGGGTCTCGGGAAAAAGCCCGCGTTCGGCTTCGTTGGCGGATTTCGAGACGCTGTCGATCCCGTCCGCCAGATGGATCAGCGCTACGTCCTGGAGCACGGGTGTCGTCCATTCGGGCACGCGGTCGAGCGCGTAGTGAAGCTGGAAGTTTCCCCGCCCGTGGCGGAAGGCGCGCGCCGCGCCCTTTTCCTCTGGCAGTTCCAGGTGATCCAGCAAGCGCCCATAGAGTTGCCCAGGTGCGACCGAGGCCAGAACCGACTGCGAAGCGATTTCCTCGCCGGTCGTGAGGCGGACGCCGGTGACGCGACCCTTGGTGGTCAGGATCCGCTCCACATCGGCGCCGGTGCGCACGGTGCCACCCTTTTCCTCGATATAGCTGACGAAGGCGCGCGCGGCCGCACCGGCGCCGCCCTTGACGACCGGCGCGCCCGCGGCCTCGAGCGCGAAGGCGATGACTTTGCCCATCTGGCCGGAATAGGTGCTTTCGGGGGTCAGCCCCGTGTGAAGAACCCAAGGAGCCCAGAGCGCCTGCACCAGCGGCGAGCGATAGCTAGTCTCCAACCATCCGCGTGCCGGCACCATCGCCGCCCCGAACCAAGCGGCAAGGCCCTGCAGTGTGCGACGCCGTGCCTGACCGATGAGAAGCTTGAGCGTTGGCCAAGACCAAAGCCTGCCGCCTAGCAGTGCGAAAAGGAAGCCGGCATCGCTCTCGATCGTGCCGACGTCGGCTGCGTGCCGGTCGCCGTCACCAGCCGCGAGTTCGTTGAAGCGCGCGATGTTCGCCGTACGGTCAGTCGAAAGCACGAGCGCCGATCCGTCCGGACGCAACACCGCTGTCGGATGGCGGGTATGACAGAACTCCAGCCCGTGACGGGCCAGATCGTCGCCCAATTCCGCAAAGGCGGGCGAGGTCAGGAACAGCACGAAGGTCGCTGCCATTACATCATGGTGGAACCCGGGAAGGGTGCATTCTTCCGTCCGCATGCAGCCGCCGGCCACGGGCGCGCGCTCAAGCACCAGCACACGCTTGCCCTTGCGCGTCAGAAGCGCCGCGGCGACAAGCGCGTTAATCCCCGATCCGATGATAATGTGATTGATCTTTTCCATGCCTTTTGTTCCTTCGTGGTACGCGCCGGTGCCCGGGCGGGGCACCGCCGCGACGCAATGAAGCTGTCAACTCCGCAAAGGGGCGCTTCGGACATCACCACTCAAATTGCGGTGGCATCGCGGCCTCGAGCTGCCACCTGGGGCAAACCTAAAGCGGCTGCAGGCGGTGAAAGCGCGATTGCTCGAAAACCAGGGCCGCCCCGTCTCCGTGATGTATGTCCACGATCCGGCCGATGAAAACTTGATGGCTACCGGCTTCGACCTTTTCGGTCACCTCGCAGGAGAACGCCACGCGGGCATTTGCCAGAAGCGGAACTCCTCGCGCGTCGTCCGTCCATTCCCCGATCGCGAACTTCTCCTCGCCCGTCACTCCACCCACACCGGCAAAACGCATGGCAAGATCGTGCGATGGGTCCGGAAGGAGGTTGACGTTGAAGCGCCCCGTCTCGGCGATTGCGGCACAGGTTCCCGTCTTTTTGTTGACGCAGACGAGAAGGCTTGGTGGTTCAGCGGTTACGGAACATACAGCCGTTGCCGTGATTCCGCGCCTCTCTTCCGGGGTGCGCGTGGTGATGATGGTCACCGCGCCGGGAAACCGGGTCATCGCGGCTCGAAACTCCGTGGGATCGACTGACATGCCCATATCTCAAGCCGCTCTGAGTTCGCTGAGATAGGTCTCTGCCGCCTGCGGATCGGCGAACCACGGGAAGAAATCGCGCGGATCGTCGAAGCCGTTTGCCATACGATGCGCGAGTTGCGGGTTATGGGTCGCGGTGCGCATGATCTCCAGAACAAAGGACGGCGGCGGCTGCAACATCATGTTCGTCCAGTTCACGACCCACTGGGCATAATCCCAATAGGTGTCAAACGTGTCCTGCATCCACGCGGCATCAAAAGGCTTGTCTCCATTGGCAAGGATACACTCGTAGTAAACGCGCGCGGCCTTGGCTGCGTTATTCGAGCCTTGGCCGGTGATTGGATCGTTCAGGCAAACGGCATCGCCCAGGCCCAGCACCTTCGCGCCAGAGGGCAGC
>SLKW01000214.1 GCA_007134405.1 Paracoccaceae bacterium | reverse complement strand
GACGGGCGGCGCCTTGCGCCACTCGGCCAGATAGGCGTCGGCATCCTTGGCGCCAACCTTCATCGCGCAGCGGTCGATGGCCTGTTCGAACCGTTCGGGCAGCTGCACCTTGACCCCACGCCGGCCCTTGCCGACGATGACCTGGGCGGGGATGTCGCGCCAGTAGACGATGGTCACGGGGTTCATGCAGCGGCTCCTTGTGGCGGGTCGTGCGCTTCGGCCTTGATAGGCCCTTGCCGTCGCCGGACGGGGCAGATTTCGACCCACCGGCAGCGAGTTGCGACACGAGGCATAAAGGCCTGCGGCAGGCGAGGCCAGATCGGGCGGGCGGAAAAGGGTTCATCAACATCATGAATTGAAAAGCCCGGCCGCGCGGGCCGGGCTGTCGCGCAGGTCGGATGCGGCGCGGGTCAGAAGCGGAAGACCGCGCTGACGCGCGCGATATTGGCACGGGCGCGCAGGTTGGGGAAGGCGTTCGGCAACAGCGGGCCGAGCGTGTCGAAATCCTTGCTGCCGAAGCGGTGATGCTCCAGATCGCCGCGGATGTTCCAGCCGCCCGCCAAGGCATGCTCGACACCGACACCGATCACGAAGCCGGTCACCGTGTTCGATTCCGAGAAGCTCAGGCCAAAGTCCGTGTCGTTTCCCGGAAGGCGGAAAGTCCGCGCCGGCATGAGGGCGCGCCGCCGGTGGCGGCAGTCGGGGGGGCTGTGCGGCGAAGGGGTAGCGGAGCAGAAGAATGCGGGTCCGCAGAATGAAGAAACCCGGCCGCTGGGGCCGGGTTTCTGTCCGATCAGGCTGTGCGCCGGATCAGAAGCGGAAGACCGCGCTGACACGGGCCAGGTTCACCCGCGGACGGACGCCGGAGAAGTCTTGCTCGGCGGTGGAGAAGTCGCGGCTGCGGAAGCGGTAGTGCTCCAGATCGCCACGAACGTTCCAGCCGTTCGCAAGCGCGTGCTCGACGCCGACACCGACGACGACGCCATTGGCGTTGCGCGATTCGGTATCGACGCCAACCGCCTCGTGGCGAACGTTGCCGACGGCCGGACCGGCGGTCAGGAAGACCAGCGTGCGATCAGCGGCGAAGCCGACGCGGCCGCGCAGCGACGCGAGGCTACGAACGTTGGTGCGGATATCGGCGGACTCGCCGTTGTCGCCGTCCAGCGTTTCGGTGCCGCGCATGCGGTGCGCCGAGAGATGGCCTTCGACACCGTAGACGATGTTGTTGTTCTGCCAGTTGAAGCCGACAAAGCCGCCGCCGCCCCAGCCGGAACCGCTCGGGAAGCCCGCGAGATCTTCCTGATCCCCAAGGACATCGTCCAGAATACCGCGCGGGGTGAAGCCGCCGCCGCCGTAAGAGGCGCGGCCAAAGGTCAGGCCGACACCGGCATAGCCGCCGGTCCAGTCGTACATCGCCGGGGCCATCGGTGCAGGCGTCGGCACGGTGACGACGGGTTCGGCCGGCGGAGCGACCAGCGCACCAGCGTGGGCCACACCAGCGCTCAGCGCCAGGACGGAAAGAGAAGCAAGAAACTTACGCATTTAGAACCTCCAATTGTTAACTGCAGCCGACTCGAAGTGTTGAAATAACCCCCGAACCGCCTGCGTTCCAACAACGTCTATACCGCGACACACGTTGCATATCACGTTCAACAAAATGTGTCGCGCGTCAGTTGTGATCATTTTGCGACACTTCGGGCGGCGATGGCCTTGTCACGCGAAACCTAAACCCATCGTTAACCTTTTCGATTCGGCGGCGTGTTTGCGCAAGATACTTGCGCGACAGGGGCTTGCGCACTACTCTCCACCCAACACGAATTTGGAGGGCGACAATGACGCCCGAGCGTCCCGCAGGCGCGGCGGCGCGTTCCCGAGAGAAGGGGCTTCAGGTCGCCAATGGCCGAGCTCCGACAGCGATCGAACCGGAGCGCCTGTTACGGCCCGATGGGGCGGGGCTTTACGCCGCGCTTGATCTGGGCACGAATAGCTGCCGCATGTTGATTGCGCGTCCCAACGGCGCGCAATTCGAAGTCGTCGACAGTTTTTCTCGTCCGGTGGAGCTTGGTGTCGGGCTCGAGGTTTCGGGGCGCCTGGGTTATGCGCCCATGGCGCGCACCGTGCATGCGCTGCGCATCTGCCGGCGCAAGCTTGATGCCCACAGCGTCACCCGAATGCGCCTGGTCGCAACCGAGGCCTGCCGTCGGGCGCGCAATGCGCGGGAGTTCATTCGCAAGATCCAGCGCGAAACCGGCCTCAGGCTCGAGATCATCCCGCCCGAGGAGGAGGCGCGCCTGGCCGTCATCTCCTGCGCACCGCTGGTTGCGCCCGAGACCGATCAGCTTCTGGTCATCGATATCGGCGGCGGCTCGACCGAGTTGGTGTGGATCGACCTGTCGGGCGTCGATCCAGGGGCCCGCCAGCAGGCGATGATGCAGGTGCGGCTGGATATCGATGCCGCGCAATGGCCGGCCGAGCGTCCCGGCCTGCCGCGCGTCGTCGACTGGATCAGCGTGCCGCTGGGCGTGGCGACGCTGAAGGACCTGTTCACGGATGTCGATGACGATGCGGCGCGGTTTGCGCTGATGAGTTGGCATTTCGAGGAACAGCTTCACAATTTCTCGCCCTACCAGAACCCCGCACCCCGCGAAGGGTTCCAGATCATCGGCACGTCCGGCACGGTGACGACGGTGGCGGCCTCGTATCTGGGACTGAAGCGCTATGACCGGACCAAGGTCGACGGGCTGCGCATGACCTCGGACCAGATCGACCAGGTGATCCGCGACTACCTCGTGCTGGGCCCGGTCGGACGGCGGCGCGATCCGCGGATCGGGCGCGAGCGGCACGGGCTGATCATGTCCGGTGCGGCGATTCTGCAGGCGCTCATGCGGGTGTGGCCCACGGACGTGATGTCGGTCGCCGACCGGGGGCTGCGCGAGGGGCTGCTCTATGCGCTGATGAACCGCGACGGCGTGCTGGAAATAGGCTGAGGCGATGGCGCAGAAGACGACGGGCAAGCGTGGCACGGGCGGGGGCTCCGGAAGGGGGGCGCGCGATCTGCGGGTCAAGGTCAAGACCGCGAAGGGGCGCAAGCTGTCCTCGACCCGCTGGCTGGAGCGGCAGTTGAACGATCCCTATGTCGCCCGCGCCCGGCGCGAGGGCTATCGCGGTCGCGCAGCTTTCAAGCTGATCGAACTGGACGACCGGTTCGGGTTTCTGAAACCCGGTATGCGGGTGGTCGATCTGGGTTGCGCGCCCGGCGGCTGGTTGCAGGTCGCGGTGGATCGGGTAAACGCCGCGGGGACGAAACCGGCCAAGCGGCAGGGGTTCGTCCTGGGCGTCGATCTGCAGGAGGTGGAACCCCTGGCGGGCGCCGAGGTCCATGTGCTCGACTTCCTGGACGAAGGCGCCGATCTGCGCGTCAAGGAATGGCTGGGCGGCAAGGCCGACGTGGTGCTTTCGGACATGGCCGCCTCGGCCAGCGGGCACAAGCAGACCGATCATCTGCGCATCATGGCGCTGTGCGAGGCGGCGGCGGAATTCGCCTTCGACGTTCTGGAAGAGGGCGGCACCTTCGTCGCCAAGGTGCTCGCCGGTGGTGCCGAGGGCGGGCTGCAGGCGCTGCTCAAGCAGCGCTTCGCCAAGGTGCACAACGTCAAGCCGCCTGCCAGCCGGGCCGACAGTTCGGAAAAATACGTCGTTGCGCTCGGCTACCGCGGCGCCGCGGAAACGGACTGAGCGCGGCACCGCAGGGGTGTTACAGCATGTCGCATGGCCTCCGTTGTGGGCGGCTTACCTAAGTCGTCGAGCAATCAATGGAGGTTTCATGATTACCCGACGCACTCACCTGCTGATGCTTGGCGGCGCGATCGCGGCCCCGATGCTGCTGCGCGCCGGACCGGCTGCCGCCGAGACGCTGCACGAGATCGACATGCTCAATGCCGATCCCGACGATCGCAGCGAGCGCATGATCTTCCGGCCCGCCGTGCTGGAGGTCGAACCGGGCGACACGGTGAAATTCATCGCCGCGGATCGTAGCCACAACGCCCAGTCGATCGACGGCATGACCCCGGAGGGCGCCGAGCCCTTCCGTGGGCGGGTCAACGAAGAGATCGAGGTCACCTTCGAGACCGAGGGCACTTACGGCTATATCTGCCAGCCGCACGCGACCATGGGCATGATCGGCTTCATCCTCGTGGGAAATTTTTCCGGCAATCTTGAAGAGGTACGCGCCGCGGGTGGATCGCTGCGCGGACGGGACACGACCCGGCGTTTCGAGGAGTACATGGCCGAAATCGACGCCATCGCCGAAGAGCGCGGTCTGGCCTGACCTTTTGCGGGCGCCTCGGGCATGGCTCCGGGGCGCCCTTCGCGCTTAGCGCTCCGGGTCGAGGATCGCGTTCAGCGCATCGCGCAGGTCAGAGCTTTCCGACAGGAGGAGCGTGCTGCGCTGCATGGGATTGCCTGTTTCGTTCAAAAGCCGGGTTTCGCCGGCGCTGTCGGGAGCCCCGGTATCGTCTAAGAGCGCTGAAATCCCGGGCAGATCTTCGTCACTCTCCTCTATCCCCAGGGCCCGCTGCGCCTGAGCGCGCAGCACTCCAGACGCGCTGTCGTTCAGGCCCGACAACGCCTCGAGCGCTGCAGCCGGGTCGTTCGTCAGAAGCAGAAGGCGTGCTCGTAACCGGCGCGCGGTACGCCCTCGATCCTCCCGCAACAGCACCGCCGCAGGTTCCGTCAGTCCGAAATCCAGCAAGCGCCCGGCAAGGGCCATCCGGTTCCGCGGCTCCAAGTCGTCGGACTGCCAGTCGCTCCGGTCGAAGAACGTTTCCAAAAAATCCCGGTCATCGGCTCGATCGATCAAAGCGCGCCAGGTTCTGTTGCGCAGATCGGCAAGTT
>SLKW01000031.1 GCA_007134405.1 Paracoccaceae bacterium | reverse complement strand
GTGGTGCGTGCAGATCGGCTATGGCCGCAAGGACATGGCCGAGGCAATCGCGCGGCAGGTCATGGTGATGCCCTATGCCTCGCCCTGGTCCTCGACCTCGGAACCCGCGGCGTTGCTGGCGGGCAGGCTGGCCGCGCTGGCGCCGGGGGACCTGAACACCGTGCATTTCACCACCGGCGGGTCGACCGCGGTGGACAGCGCGATCCGCACGATGCACTTCCTCAACAACCGGCTGGGCCGGCCCGAGAAGAAGATCGTCATCGCGCGGGAGAAGGGCTATCATGGCTCGACCTACCTGTCCGCCACCGTCACTGGCAAGGAGCGCTTCAAGACCCGGTTCGACATCGAAAGCCGGCTGGTGCGGTTCCTGCCCGACGTGAACCCCTACCGCCGCCCGGCCGGTATGAGCATCGACACCTGGTGCGACGAAAAGATCGACGACTTGGAGCGGCTGATCGCCGAGGTTGGGTCCGAGAAGATCGGCGCCTTCATCGCCGAACCGATCCTCTGTTCGGGGGGCGTGATCGTGCCGCCGCCGGGCTATCACGCCCGCACGCGGGAGGTTTGCCGCAAGCACGACATCCTCTACATCTCGGACGAGGTGGTCACCGCCTTCGGGCGGCTCGGGCACTGGTTCGCCTCGGAAGACGTTTTCGGCATCACGCCGGACATCATCACCTGCGCCAAGGGGTTGACCTCGGGCTACCTGCCGCTGGGGGCCTGCATCATCTCGGACCGGGTGATGGAGCGGATGACCGGACCGGACCAGGATACGCTGTTCTCGAATGGGTACACCTATTCGGGGCATCCGGTGTCCTGCGCTGCGGCATTGGAGAATATCGCGATCATCGAGCGCGAGGGGATATTAGAGCATGTGCGCGCCGTGACGCCGCAGTTCCAGTCCCGGCTGCGGCGGCTGGGCGAGCGGTTCGACATCGTCGGCGACGCACGCGGCATGGGGCTGCTGGGCTGCCTGGAATGCCGCGCCGACCTGCATGACGAAAGCTTCGCCAGCCACATGCAGTTTGGATCCCGGCTGGATGCGATCTGCGAGGAGATGGGGCTGATCGTCCGGCCGCTGGCGAACATGGCGGTCTTCTCGCCGCCCCTGATCATCGCCCCCGCCCAGATCGACGAGATGTTCGACATCATGGAAGCCGCGCTTGAACGGCTCAGCGCCGAGTATGGCGGCTGAGGCCGGCGCGGCGGGGGTGCGCAAATTTGCGCACTTCCGCAACGGTCTGAATTCGCAACAAAATACGTCCCCGTTAACCGCAACGAAACTTTCGGGCGGCTAAGGGTGCGTCCGGCCGCGTAAAAGTCTCATTGCGGTTAACGCCACCAGAAAGCCGTTCGATTTCAGTGCTTTGGTGGATCGTGCAAGTTTGCACGCCCGCCACTCAGCCGGCGTCGATCATAACCACTTCAGACGCGACCATCGCCGGCTCGGTCCGGGCGTCGCGCGCGGGGAACGGCTGGCCCCCAAAACGGCCTCGGTCGGAGAGCCTAGATGCACGGCACCCGCTCAGCCCGGATGCGGCTGATCCGCCGCAATTCCTCGGTCGGGTCGGCCCGATCGTCCATCGCGAGCGCCCGGTAGGTTTCCAGAACTTCCTCGCTGATCGCGCCGCGCAGATACAGGCTCATCGCCGCCGCGTAGCGCCGCCGCCCCGAACCGGGCAGGCCCGCGGGCAGCCGGAACTCCGTCAGCGCCGGATCCGGCGGGGCTGCGGAGTCAGCGGGAAAGCCGCGCATTCGCCTCCGCCACATGGCCCTCGCCCGGGTTCTCGTCCAGCTGCACCACCGGCAGCGCCTGGCGCAGTCCGTCGTGATGCGCGCGCACGCCGATCTCGTGGTCCGACAGGTGGAAGCCGGGAAAGGCCGAGGAGCGCATCGCCTCGTCCGACCAGACAGACAGGCGAATATCCTCCTGATAGGTCTCGCGGTCGATGCGCAGCGCCAAATACCGCGCGGCGCGCTGGCGGCGGCTTTCCTCCGGGAAGCGGTAGACGCGCCCGCGCTGCTTCGTATTGCGGGTATCGAGTGGGAATTCCTGGAAGAACTGTACCGATTCCGGGGTCACGCCGATGACGTTATTGGGAAACAGCCCGTAATAGGCCCAGCGCTCGCGCGCCCAGTCCGGCAGATGCTGGGCCGGTTGCGCCAGCGCTCGGTAACTGCGCACGGACCAGCGCCGCCCGGCATGGCGGTTATAGGGTGCGATGGTGCGGGACACGCCATGCGGCAGGGGCTCGTCGCGATAGCCCTCGCCGTATAGATCCTGCAAAGCTGGGTGGGCCATGGCAACGTGATAACCTTCGTTGTCAACGTCGCGCACCGATTTCCAGTTCACGGGCAATGTGCCATCATAGTATCCTTCCGCCGGCAGCAGGGTTTCCATGCGGAAGGGCGCCAGTTCGCCTTCGATGAGCGCGAACATGTCGGCGACCGAGGGTTGCGGGCCGGGGCGGGCGCGAACGAAGAGAAAGCCGTGCCAGATTTCCAACTCCATCGGGATCAGGCCGAAGCTTTTCCGATCCATGTCGCCGAAGCTCGATGGCCGCGCCGGGCCCCGCAGGGACCCGTCCAGATTGTAGACCCAGCCATGGAAGGGGCAGACCAGCGCGCCGGGACATTTCCCGGCGCTGTCGGCCACGACCCGGGCCCCGCGGTGGCGGCAAAGATTGTGGAAGGCGCGGATCTCGCCCTCGCCGTCGCGCAGAACCAGCGCGCGTTCGTCGGCGAAATCGAAGGCGATGAAATCGCCCGGCGCGGGGATGTCGGCGACATGCCCGGCGATCTGCCAATGGGTTGCGAAAAGCTCCTTCTTCTCAAGCTCGGTCAATGCTGGGGAATGGTAGGTCCACGCTGGCAAGCCGGTGCGCTGATCGGTGTTCAGGGGGGTGGAAAGAAGCGCGTTCATTTCGACGCCTCCATGCCGTCTGGCAGGCAGGCGCGCAGCCAGGCGTGGAAATGCGCAATCTCGAATTCCTGCGGCATCAGCGTGCCGGCGCGGTAGCGGTCCGAGGCCAGGCCGCGCTGGTTCATCTCGCAGGCCATGGCGTCCTCATCGACGACCTGTGCGGAGAAATCGACCGCATCCGCCAGATCGAAGCCCGGCGCGGCCAGCGTTTCGGGCGCAAAGAGCCAGTCGATGGTCAGCAGCGTTCGTTCCGGACCGAGCGGGGTGAGCGTGCCCACGCGCAGGAAATCCACATGCGCGGTGATGTAGCATGTGGGGTAGAAGGTCAGGAAGCTTGCGCCCGCTGCGCGTTCGGCTTCGGTCAACTCCGGGAAAACCGGCCCGCAGGGCTTGCCGCTGACGGTCCAGGTGCTGGCGCCCTCGCTCAGGACCGGGATGGGCGCGGCGTCAGGGGCCCAGTCCACGGCTTCGTTAGGGGCGTTGATGCCGCGTTCGAAGACCGGCACGCGCTGCGACAGGTTGGGATGCACGCCGGGGCAATGCAGGCATTCGTTGTAGTTTTCCCAGAAGATCTTCCAGTTGCAGGCCATGTCCCATTGCCGGCGATGCCCGCGCGCCAGCCCTTCCAGCGGCCAGTTGTCCAGTGTCGGCAGCGCCGGGATCGGCGCTTGTGTGAAATCCGGCGGGGTGTCGGCCAAGCAGACGAAGAGAAAGCCGCGCCATTCGTGCAGATGGACGGGGAAGAGGCCGTGCTCCTCCTTGCGGAAGTCACCAGTGGGCGTGCCGAAGGCGGTGGAAATCAGCCGGCCCTGCGTGTCGTAGGTCCATTGATGATAGGGGCAGGTGATGCGTCGACCGCGGATCGGGCCCTCGGCCGCGCAGAGCTCTGCGCCGCGGTGTCGGCAGGTGTTGTGGAAAGCGCGGATCGCGCCCGCCTCGTCATGGACGAGGATCAGCCGCTGGCCGACCAGTTCGACGGGCCGGACCGTGCCCGCCGGCAGTTCTGCCCGCCGGCCGACATAGACCCAGGATGTCTTCCACACATGCTCCACCTCCGCGGCATGCCAGGCAGGATCGCGATAGGCGTTTCGCGGCAGGGTGGGCGGGCAGTGATCCAGGAGCGGCGAGTCGGGGTGAAAATGGCCGGGATGTGACATGGCGGGCCTCAGAACATGCCAGGCGGCGTCGCGCGTCGCCGCGGTGGGTTGAAGAACGGGCGCTTGGCGATGCGGGCGCGCAGCATCAGCTTGTGATACTGAAGCTCGCGCAGCGCATAGATCTCGGCGCGCAACCGGTCGCCGGCATCGCGGTGCCAGGGGCGGCGGATCTGCGCCAGGGCGAGATTGCGCTTGGTGGTGGGCGACCAGACGGCAGCAGTGACCTGGCCCACCGCCTTCTTGCCATCCAGATAGAGTTCCGCGCCTTCCGCGGGAACGTTGCCCTCTATGTCCAGGCCCACCAGCGCCCAGCGCAGCGTGTCGCCGGCGCGCGCGGCGCGAATGGCGTTGCGGCCGTTGAAGGGGCCTTTGTCCAGATCGACCATCCAGCCCAGGCCGATCTCGTCGGGCTGGCGGGCGCGGTCCGGGCGCAGCACCTGTTCGGCGCAGACGAAATCCATGTTGGCGATGATGAAGCCGGCCTCGATCCGGGCGATGTTCAGCGCTTCGGTCCCCACCGGGCGCAGCCGGTGCGGCGCCCCGGCGGCCATGAGGTGATCCCACAGATCGAGCGCGCGGTCCGGCGTGGTCCAGATCTCGTAGCCCAGATCGCCGGTGAAGCCGGTGCGCGACACCATCACTGGACCGGCGGCGCCCAGAAACACCTCGGTCAGGCGGAAAGGTTTCAGGCTGGCCAGGTCCGCCCCGCCGGCCGCCGACAGCACGGCGAAGGAAGTCGGCCCCTGCAGCGACAGGCCGGCGATGGCCTCGGTCTCGTCGCGGATGGAGACGTCAAAGCCGATGGCGCTGTCCTGCAGCCAGGGCAGGTGGCGT
>SLKW01000290.1 GCA_007134405.1 Paracoccaceae bacterium | reverse complement strand
TCCTACTGGGCGCATCAGCTGGGCGAGATCGAGGCGATGGAGGCGCTGGACGACCGCCGCGTTGCCGTCGAACTGGCGCGTCCGCATGCGACTTTCCTGCCGGCGCTGGCGCATATCACCGCGGCGATCATCCCGGTGCAGGAATATCAGGCCGGCGAGTTCGATCCGACGAGCGAGATGATGGGCTCGGGCCCCTTCATGGTCGAGGCGCACGATCAGGACGAAAGCTGGACACTGGTCCGCAACCCCCATTACGGGCGCGACGGCTATCCGCGGGCCGACCGGATGCGGGTGGCGATCATTCCTGACGAGTCGGCTCGCATGGCCGCCTTGCGCGACGGGCGGATCGACTTCACCACCTTCGAGAACCCCGATGCGCCGCAGATGCTGGGCACCACCGCCAATGTCGAGCATCACCCGATCCAGACCACCAATTACTACCGCTTCGACGTCAACGCGCTGAGCGAGGACTCGCCCTTCCACGACCGCCGCGTGCGCCAGGCGATGAACCTCGCGCTCGATCGCGAGGCGATCAACATGCTGGTCTTCAACGGCACCTCTGCAGTCGACTATCCGGTGCCCGCGGCTTTCGGCAAGGATGCCTGCCGGGATCTGGACACCTACGCCATGCCGCGCGAGGAACGGCTGGAGCGCGCGCGCGAATTGCTCGAAGACGCCGAACAGCCCGCCCCGCGGGTCGAGCTGATGGCCTCGAGCGCCAACCAGGTTCTGGTCCGCATCGCCGAGGTCGCGCAGCAAAGCCTGGGCGAGGCGGGCTTCGACGTGCGCATCGCGGCGGTGCCGACCGCCGAATACCTGCAGCGGGTCTTCACCGACGGCGATTTCGATTTCTCGACGTCATGGCTGGCGGGCTATACCGACCCCAGCATGGTCATCCAGTGGTGGAACCCCAATTTCGCCGTCTGGAACCTGGCCTTCCAGGAGGAGGTCCCGGAACTGAGCGACGCCCTGGCCGAGATCCGCTCGATCCCCGACAGCCCCGAACGCGACGAGGCGCTGAGCGAGATCTGCGCCATGATCGACGAGGGCGCCAACCTTCTCGCGCTGGTCAGCAAGATCGACTACGTCGTCTACCGCGCCGACCAGGTCGAGGTGAAGCTGGCCGACCGCACCGGATCGGCGAATACCTGGCAGCATATCGCCGAATTCGCTCCCGCCGAGTGATCGTTGCATGATCGCGGGCGCCGGGATCCTTACCCCCAGCGCCCGCGCCCCTTTCGACCGGACATTCCCGATATGCGTCTTGCCGCCTATCTCCTGCCCCGGATCCTCGCCGCGCTGATCACGCTCTTCGGCGTCTCGGTTCTGGTCTTCCTGTCGCTGCGGCTGCTGCCGGGGGGCTATGCCGACATCCTGCTCGGCCCCTTCGTCACCCCCGAAGCGCGCGCCGTCATCGCGCAGCGCTATGGACTGGATCAGCCGCTGGTCGTGCAATACCTGCGCTGGGTCTGGGCGATGCTGGGCGGCGATTTCGGCGTCTCGATGGTGACCCAGCGCCCGGTCATCGCCGAGTTGCTGCGCCGCGCGCCGGTGACGCTGCAACTGGCGCTCATCGCGCTGGCGGTGGCGCTGGCGGTGGGCTACCCGCTGGGGGTGATCTCGGGCGTCCGCGCGGCCTCGCGGCGCAAACGGCGTGATTTCGGCCGCGTCGTCGGCGCGATGGGCGCAAGCGTGCCCGACTTCGTCCTCGGGAGCGTACTGATCTTCGTCTTCTCGGTCTGGTCGCTGTGGTTCCGGGTGGGCGGCTACGTGCCCTTCGGTGTCGATCCGGTCGGCAACCTGCGCACGATGCTGCTGCCGGGGCTGACGCTCTCGGTCTTCGGCGTGGCGCTGATCCTGCGCACGACGCGCGATGCGGTGCTGCGGGTGATGACCGAGCCGCATATTACCGCCGCGGTCGCCCGTGGCGCGACACCCGGCGCGATCATCCGCCGGCACATCCTGCGCAATGCGGCGATCCCGGTGGTCACGGTCGTCGCTACCTATTTCGGCTTCCTCCTCGGCGGCGCGGTCATCGTCGAGGTGCTGTTCTCGGTCCCCGGTGTCGGGCTCTACATTTTCAACGGCCTGCTCAACCGCGACTATGCCATCGTTCAGGCCGGCGTGCTGCTGGCGGCGGTGGTGTTCATCACCATCAACATGCTCGCCGACGTGCTCTATGCGCTGATCGACCCGCGCGTGGGGGCGGCGCGATGAGCGGCGTTGCACGGATCGCCCGGCGGCGCCTGAGGGGCGACGGGCTGACGCTTTTCGGCGCAGTGAGTTTGGGTTGCCTCCTCTTTCTCGGCATCTTCGGCCCCTGGCTGCCGTTGGGCGACCCGTCGCGCATCGCCGCCGGCCCGCGGCTGGGGGCCCCCAGCGCCGCGTTTCTGTTCGGCACCGATGAACTGGGCCGCGATTTCCTGCCGCGCGTCGTGCAGGGCATCCGCTCGACTTTCCTGCTGTCGGCCATTGCTGTCGCGATCACCGCTGTGATCGGCACGCTGCTGGGCATGGCGGCGGGCTATCTGGGCCGGCATACCGACCAGATCGTCGCACGCGGGGCGGATATCCTGTTCGCCTTTCCGGCGCTCGTTGCCGGGCTTCTGGTGGCGGCGGTGATGGGGCCGGGCCAGGCCTCGGCGATCACGGTGATCAGCATCGCCACACTGCCGCTTTTCATCCGCGTCGTGCGGTCGGTCACCTTGGGCGTGGCCGGGCGCGGCTTCGTCACCGCGGCCGAGGTGGCGGGCGCGTCGACCCTGCGGGTGATGGTCGTGCATCTCTTGCCCAATGTCATGGGCGCGGTGATGGTGCAACTGACCTACGCGCTGTCGATCGGGATGATCATCGAAAGCGCGCTCAGCTTCCTTGGCCTCGGCGTGCAGCCGCCCGACGCCTCGCTCGGCTCGCTTCTGCGCCAGGGCAGCGCCTATCTCACCATCGCGCCGTGGATGGTGCTGTCCTCGGGCGTGGTCTTGTCGCTGGCGATCATGTCGGTCAATCTGGTCGGCGACGCGGCGCGCGACGCGCTCGAACCGCTGAAGGGACGGCCCCTGACATGACAGCCATGACAGCGCCCCTGGTCGATATCGCCGATCTGGTCATCGAATACGATACCGGCACGCGGCAGGTGCGCGCCATCGACGGCGCCGCCCTGCAGGTCTTCGAGGACGAGACGCTGGCCATCGTCGGCGAAAGCGGCTCGGGCAAGACGACGCTGGGCATGGCCGCGGGCCGCCTGCTGCCGCCCGAGGCGCGGGTCTTGGGCGGACGCATCCACGTCGCCGACGTCGATGTCTCCGACGCCGACGACGACGCCCTGCGGCGGCTGCGGCATGACAAGCTCGGCTTCGTCTTCCAGAACCCGACCACGGCGCTCGACCCGACCATGCGAATCGGCCGGCAGGTCGCGCTTGCCATGGGCGGCCGGCCCGCGCCCGAGGCTATCGCGGAACTTCTTTCGCGGGCCGAGCTGAACGAGCCGCAGCGCATCCTGCGCGCCTTCCCGCACGAACTGTCGGGCGGCATGGCGCAGCGCGTGGTGATCGCCATGGCCATCGCCAGAAGTCCGCAGCTGCTGATCGCCGACGAGCCCACCGCTTCGCTCGACGCCTCGATCCGCGAGAAGGTGATGGCGACGCTGGGCCGCCTGCGCGCCGAAAGCGGGGCGAGCCTGGTGATCCTGTCGCACGACCTGCGCATGATCGCCCGCCATGCCGACCGGGTGGCGGTGATGTATGGCGGCCGCATCGTCGAGCTTGGCGCGGTGGGTCAGGTCATGCAGGCGCCCGCGCATCCCTATACGCGCGCGCTGCTGGCCGCCGCCGCCGGCAATGAACGCCCGGGCGAACGGCTGCGCCCGATCCCCGGCACGCCGCCGATCCTCGAAAGCCGCTGCGAGGCCTGCGCCTATGCTCCGCGCTGCGCCTTCCGCGAGACCCGCTGCGAGACCGAACGCCCCGAGCCGCGCGCCTTCGCCGGTCGCGAGGTCGTCTGCCACCGGGCCGAGGCGGTGATCGCCGCCGACCAATCCCCCCGGCAGGAGGCCCGCTGATGGAACCGCCCGTCATCGCGCTTGAGGATGTCACCGTTACCTATCGCAGCGGCTTTTTGGGCGGCACCGGTTTCGATGCGCTGCGCGGCGTCAGCCTCAGCGTCGGCGCGGGCGAAACCGTGGGGTTGGTCGGCGAGTCCGGATCCGGCAAGACCACGCTGGGCCGCGTCTGCCTGGGGCTGTTGCGCCCGACCACCGGAAGCATGCATTTTGCAGGCCAGCCCTTCGGCAACCTGCGGCAGCGGCGCGGACAGCTTTCGGTCGTGCTCCAGCATCCGGAATGGGCGCTCAATCCACGGCTGCGCTGTGGCCGGTCGGTCGAAGAGCCGCTGGTCCTCACCGGCGTATCTGCCGCCGCGCGGCGCGCCCGCGTGGACGAGATCCTCGAACAGGTCGGCCTCGACCCCAGCTTCGCCGCGCGTCTGCCAGGCCAGCTTTCCGGCGGGCAGCGCCAGCGCATCGCCATCGCCCGCGCCCTGGTCACGCATCCCCGCTTCATCGTCTTTGACGAGGCGGTCAGCGCGCTCGACGTTTCGGTCCAGGCGCAGGTCCTCAACCTGATCCGCGACCTGCAGGAACGCCACGGGTTCGGCGCGCTCTTCATCTCGCACGACATCGCCGCGACCCGCTATGTCAGCCACCGCATCGCGGTGATGCTGAATGGCGAGATCGTCGAGGACGGGCCGGCCGGGCGCTTCTACGGCGCGCCGGAACACCCCTACAGCCGCGCCCTTCTGGCGGCGGTATGACCGGGCGGTGGCGCGCGGCGCTGGTTGCGGCGGCGATTGTCGCCTGGACCCTGCCGGTCTTGGCCGAAACCGCCCGCGACCCCGCGGAACTGGCGCGGACCTGGGAGCGCGC